>JANJUT010000223.1 GCA_024710445.1 Thiobacillus sp. | reverse complement strand
ACAAGTCATGCGTCAGGCAGCGGTGTTCGTCGTGGCAATTCTCCTTGCCGCCGCACTGGGTGGCATCGATCGGCTCGTCCACGGCACGAATGATATCGGCCACGCTGACTTCGGCAAGCGGTCGGGCCAGATAATAGCCGCAGCCGGGGCCGCGAACGCTTTCAACCAGTTCATGGCGACGGAGACGGCTGAACAGCTGTTCCAGATACGACAGGGATATATCCTGACGCTCACTGACGCCAGCCAGCGTCACCGGGCTTTTGCCGCCACGCAAAGCCAGATCCAGCATTGCCGTGACTGCGAAGCGACCTTTTGTGGTCAATCTCATGACTCATTCTCCTGAAATTTCGCCCGATACTATAAAATTCCCGAGCGTTTCAGTCAACTATTGCTTACCTGAGCAAATTAGTCAACTATTTTGTTCAAATAGTTAGGATCGAAATCATCCGGTTTGTCCTGATCGGCGGGCATTTCCACGCCCAGTTTCTGCAATTGAGCCAGGATCAGTTCCAGCCGGTGATCGATATGGGCCGAATGGTCAACCAGGCCATGAATGGCCTTCACCACCGGGTCATTCATGTCTGCCGAAATGGCATATGCCGAAAATCCGAGCTTTTCAGCCTGCTGGTTGCGCTGCTTCTCGGCACTGCTGTCCAGAATGCGCGCGGGGATGCCCACCGCCGTCGCATCGCCCGGCACATCCTTCACCACCACGGCATTGGAGCCGACGCGCGCGTTGGCGCCGATGGTGATCGGCCCGAGGATCTTGGCGCCCGCTCCCACCACCACGCCTGGCATCAGGGTGGGATGGCGCTTGCCCTTGTTCCACGAGGTGCCGCCGAGTGTCACCCCATGATAGAGCGTGCAATCGTCACCAATTTCGGCGGTCTCGCCAATCACTACGCCCATCCCATGGTCGATAAACACGCGGCGGCCTATGGTCGCGCCGGGATGAATTTCGATCCCGGTCAGCCAGCGGCCAAGATGGGAGATAAAACGTGCCAGCCATTTCCACTCCATGCGCCACAACTTGTGCGATAGCCGGTGAATCACCATGGCGTGAAAGCCGGGATAGGTCGTGACGACTTCAAATGTCGAGCGCGCCGCAGGGTCGCGGTCAAACACGACGGCAATGTCTTCCTTGAGTTGGCTGAGCAGATTCATGCGTTTGAGGATGCTATTTCCGAGTTATTTAGTCAACTATTCCGGTTTGCGGTCCCGCAACGGTCCGGCAAGCCTTTTGGCGGTTTGCGCGGCGGTCAGAATCCCACGCAGGATGTTCACTTCTTCCTGCGCCAGCCGGGTGCGCGAGAACAGCCATCGCAGCTTCAGCATCAGTTTCCCGGGCGAACCCTGGTTGAGGAATTCCAGTTCGGTGAGTGCCGTTTCCAGGTGCGCGTAAAACCGCTCGACATCGTCCAGCCTGGCCGCATCGATCTCGGGTGGCGGCCAGGATGGGTGTTGCAGCCAGGTCTGGCGGATTTCATAACTCAAGACCTGAACGGCCGCCGCCAGATTGAGCGAACTGTAGTCCGGATTGGCGGCAATGCTCACCAGCCCCTGACACAGGCTCAACTCCTCATTCGACAAGCCGCTGGTTTCATTGCCGAATACCAGCGCCACCGGCGCAGCTTGCGCCTCGGTCAATAACCGGACGGCTGCCTCGGGCGGGGTCAGCACCTCGGTCACGATATCACGCCGGCGCGCCGACACGCCGAATGCCAGAACGGTGCCGGCAAGCGCTTCTTCCAGCGTAATGCAGACCTGGGCCTGCGCCAGCAGATCGCCCGCACTGGCAGCCATTGCATCGGCCTGGCTGTTCGGAAAAAGAGTCGGCTGGACCAGATAAAGCTGAGACAGCCCCATGGTCTTCATCGCCCGCGCCGCGGCACCGATATTGCCGGGGTGGCTGGTGCGCGCCAGAACAATTCGGATATTGGCGAGAAGTTTCGGGTCAGCTTGCGTCATACATCAAGTAAAATGCTCGTTCGTTCTTTGAATTTGTAGCCAGACACCATGCATCCCATGCTCAATACGGCGGTGAAAGCCGCTCGCAAAGCCGGGGCGATCATCAATCGCGCCTCGCTCGACCTCGACCAGCTCACCGTACGGAGCAAGCAGGACCGCGATTATGTCAGCGAGGTCGATCAGATGGCCGAACGTGCCGTCATCGAAACCCTGCTTGACGCCTATCCGAATCACGGGATTTTAGCAGAGGAATCCGGCACGGCCGACGCCAAAAACGGCGAAGACTACCAGTGGATCATCGATCCGCTCGACGGCACCACCAACTTCCTGCATGGGCTGCAGCAATATTCGGTATCCATCGCCCTCAAACATAAGGGCCAGATCACCCAGGCCGTGGTATTCGATCCCGCCCGCAACGAACTTTTCACTGCCAGCCGCGGGCGTGGCGCCATGCTCAACGACCGCCGCATCCGCGCCAGCAAGCGCAGCAAGCTCGCCGAATGCCTGATCGGTACGGGCTTTCCCTACACCGATTTCAGCCACGTCGAGGCCTACCTCAACATGTTCCGTGACATGATGCGTGCCACCTCGGGTCTGCGTCGTCCCGGCTCCGCCGCGCTCGACCTCGCCTATGTGGCCTGCGGCCGCTACGACGGCTTCTGGGAAATGAACCTGAAACCCTGGGATCTCGCTGCCGGCAGCCTGATTGCGCAGGAATCGGGTGCACTGGTCGGCAACTTCATGGGCGACGAAGGTTTCCTGGAGTCCGGCAACATCGTCGCCGCCACGCCAAAGATCTTCGCGCAAATGCTGCAAATCCTTGCGCCGCATCTGCCACCCGAACTGAAAGTCTGAACACCCCGCCAGTCTGCCCATGTCTATCGCCAAGGAGTCTTCTGCCCATACGCCGATGATGCAGCAGTACCTCGGCATCAAGGCACAGCATCCCGATATGCTGCTGTTTTACCGCATGGGCGACTTTTACGAGCTGTTCTTCGACGACGCCGAAAAAGCCGCACGGCTTCTCAACATTACCCTCACCACGCGCGGTGCCTCCGCAGGCGAGCCGATCAAGATGGCCGGCGTGCCGTATCACAGCGCCGAGCAATATCTGGCGCGATTGCTGAAGCTGGGCGAATCGGTGGCGATTGCCGAACAGGTGGGCGACCCGGCTACCAGCAAAGGCCCGGTCGAGCGGCAGATCATGCGCATCATCACGCCGGGCACGCTGACCGACTCGGGCCTGCTGGACGAGACACAGGACACCCTGATTCTGGCCATCGCGCCAGGCTCCGAGTCAGTCGGGGTCGCCTGGCTCAATCTGGCCGCCGGGCGTTTTCAGGTTGCCCAGATCGATCCTGCCGCCCTGCCCGCCTTGCTTGCGCGCGTGCGCCCGGCTGAAATTCTGGCACCCGACGAATTCGCCCTGGTTGGTGCGGCCTGCGCAGTCCGTCGGCTGGCACCCTGGCAGTTCGACACGGGCGGCGCGCAAACACGGCTGGCACAGCAATTTGGCAGCCGCGACCTCACTGGTTTCGGCGTGGCCGACCTGCCATTGGCCCTGGCCGCTGCAGGCGCCCTGCTCGACTACATCCAGAATACGCAGCGCACCGCGTTGCCGCACATTCAATCGATCCAGGCCGAGCGCGACAGCGATTTCGTGCAACTCGACGCCGCCACCCGGCGCAACCTGGAACTCACCGAAACCCTGCGCGGCGAAGCCTCACCGACCCTGCTATCGGTGCTCGACACCACCGCCAGCGGCATGGGCACACGCTTGCTGCGCCACTGGCTGCACCATCCGTTGCGCGATCGGACCATACTCGGCAAGCGACGCGATGCCATCGGCGTGCTGGCCGACGCGCCGGACACTACAAAAGCGATCAGCCAACTGCTCAAAAGCTGTGCAGACGTCGAACGCATCAGTGGCCGCATTGCGCTGAAGAATGCACGTCCGCGTGACCTCTCCGGACTGCGCGACACGCTGGCGCTGTTACCTGATCTGGCTGCTGCCTTGCCCGACGATCATGCGCGCCTGTCCGAACTGGGTGCGGCGCTTGCCGCCCGTCCCGATCTGCATGAACTGCTCGTCCAGGCCGTGCAACCCGAGCCTGCCAGCGTGCTGCGCGAAGGGGGCGTGATTGCCGATGGCTACGACGCCGATCTCGACGAACTGCGTGCACTGACGCGCGACGCCGGCGCCTTTCTGCTGGAACTGGAAACGCGTGAACGGGCCCGCTCGGGCATCGCCACGTTGAAAGTCGAATACAACAAGGTGCATGGTTTTTACATCGAGGTCAGCCGCGCGCAGTCGGAGAACGTCCCCGACGATTACCGCCGCCGCCAGACGCTGAAAAATGCCGAACGCTACATCACGCCGGAATTGAAAGCCTTCGAAGACAAGGCGCTGTCGGCACAGGAGCGCGCACTGGCGCGCGAGAAGGCGCTGTTCGATGCGCTGCTGGAAACGTTGACGCCGCATGTGCCCGCCTTGCTGCTCCTGGCATCCGCACTGGCCGAGGTGGATGTGCTGGCAAGCCAGGCCGAACGGGTGCGTACGCTCAAACTCAGCGCCCCGGACTACAGCGACGAACCCGGCATCGTGATTCGCGGCGGCCGCCATCCGGTAGTCGAAGCGCAGGTCGCACACTTTATCGCCAACGACGTGTCTCTCAACCGCAGCCGCCAGATGCTGCTGATCACCGGCCCCAACATGGGCGGTAAATCAACCTACATGCGGCAGGTTGCGCTGATCACGCTGCTGGCCTGTTGCGGCCTGTGGGTGCCTGCCCGCTCGGCAAAAATCGGCGAGATCGACCAGATCTTCACCCGGATCGGCGCGTCGGACGACCTGGCAGGCGGGCGTTCGACCTTTATGGTCGAGATGACCGAAACCGCCCACATCCTGCATAACGCCAGCGCCCACAGCCTGGTCCTGCTGGACGAAATCGGTCGCGGCACCTCCACCTTCGACGGACTGGCGCTGGCCTGGGCGGTCGCGCGGCATCTGGTCAGCGCCACCCGCGCCTTCACCCTGTTCGCCACGCATTACTTTGAACTGACGCAGCTCGCCAACGAATACAAGCAGCTCGCCAACGTGCATCTGGACGCCAAGGAGCACGGTGCCGATCTGGTCTTTCTGCATGCGGTGGAAGAAGGACCGGCCTCGCAAAGCTACGGCATCCAGGTTGCGCGTCTGGCCGGCGTGCCCAGCCCCGTCATCCACGCCGCACGGCGCCATCTGCGCGAACTCGAGGACGCGCAATTGCAACCCGGCCCGCAGGGCGATCTCTTTGTCGCCCACATCCCCAACGATGCGCCGCCGCCGCATCCCGCGCTGGATCAACTGCGTGAACTCGACCCCGATGCCCTCACCCCGAAGGCCGCGCTGGATATGCTCTATGCTTTAAAGGCACTGACCCATTCCGAACCATGAAGACGCTCTATCTCGATACCCGCGAACTTGGCTTCGACTTCAATGCCGCATTGAAGCTGGCCAGCACTGTCGCACAGCAGCAGTTGGGCGACGACACCATGTTGTTGAGCTGGTATGACCGCGAACGCGATCTGGAGTCACCCGCAGGTGTGAGTGAATGTCACGAAGGCTGCGCCACCAAGGGGTCGTGGGACTATGCGAAGAACCGCGGGACGCGGCTGGCGGTGGAGTTTGATGCCGGCCGCGTTTTGGTCAGCTTTCTTTAAACCAAAGCCGCCAAAACCCCGCCCCTCTGCCCCCCGCACAACACCCTAATCCCACCCCCGATTTTTGCCGTCTTGCGGGGGTAGGGCGGGTGATCCACCG
>JANJUT010000152.1 GCA_024710445.1 Thiobacillus sp. | reverse complement strand
GGCAGAAAGCCTTGGCTCTGCCCCGGTTTTTTTCTCTGGCGACATCTTACGGGCTAAGTTGGGGCTTGTCAGCCTGGTAGCGCGAATTGGGCCAGCTCGGCTTCAAAGGTTTCCGCATCCAGGTTCTCAAATGCTTCGCGGCTGAACAGGGTGACAGCGCCCGCCATTTCACTCCAGCCATATCCATTGCAGGCAGCCGTCAGTTGCTTGCTATCCTGTGGCGCGCGCGGAATGAGATGGAGCCCTGCCTGACTGTAAACGAGGTTGTAGGGTGTGTTGCCCTGATGAAGCTGGTCGATCTGCAGCCAGGCTGATTCCGCATCGGTGTATCGCTGACACGGCAGAGGATAAGGCTGGGTGCCTCCGTTGTGGACGAAGCGGGGATCCTGAACCGGCAGCGGATGGGACTGCACAAAGCTCTGAAAATGCAGGTGATTGACCGACGCACCGGCACCATAGCTGTTGTAGCCCAGGCACAAGCCGGGCAGTTCGGAGAGCACGCAAATATCCCAGGCCCAGGCGTGCAGTTCGGGGGTGAGATATTGCGGTGACTGGTGCGTGGGCTCGGGTACCAGCAGTCCGTGCAGTCGGGCGAATGGAAATTTATTGTACAGAATGCGCGCAGGCTTGCCCGCCAGGTCGCCTTCCCAGAATATTTCTTTGGCCAGAAAGGCCCGGTTGAAATGAAAGCCAGCCGGGTCGAATGGACGCAGCAGACTTTCGAATTTCAGGCCGCTCATGCGTGGCGGACGCAGGGCGCGGATCGGGTTGAAAAACACATCCCAGCGGCCGGCACGACGGCTTTCCAGGGTTTTCAGATACGGGAATCCTATGGCGTGCAGCTTGAGAAACACCATCACGTCGTCGTCAGGTTCCTCCAGTTTCTGCCCCTGCCTGAGGGCTTCGGTGATGCGTTCGGCAAGCGCTTCGTGTCGAGTGGATAGCGCGGAGGCAAGTTGTGCCCACAGGCTGGCATCACTGGCTGCATTGGCCAGCACCAGGATGTAGACACCCAGACCGGGATGCTGCGCCAGCATGTTGGCGAGTCCGTCGGAAAAGCCTTGTTCCAGAGAGCTTGCAGATGCGAATGGGTGGAGAGGTGTGATCATGGGGCGGAAATTCGGCTTCAATATATGGTGTGTCAGTTTCGCGCACAGACACAGCTGCTGTGCACAATGGAGATGAGGGTTGCATCAGGCATGCCCTGAAAAATCAAAGCTCGCCGTTGGCGCCGGCGCGCATCACATTGTCCAGTTTTTTGCGGATATCCAGCACGCCCTGGCGCAATTCCGGGGTGATGTCAGCCAGTTCGCCGGCCAGGTTGAGCCGGGTTGCATCCCAGTCCAGGGTCATGACCCAGATGTTTTTGTCGGCATCCGCCATCACCACAATGCGGCAGGGCAGGAATACCGCAATTTCCGGGACAGCCCGCAACAGGTCGCGTGCCAGGGCAATGTCGCAGAAGCTGAGGATTTCAACACGTGGTGCGGTGGTGTCGTTCAATATCGCCTGGAAGTCCTTCGAGATCGGGTTGCTGCCAATGAATTTCAGGTTGAGCCTGTTGGCACGCAGCTTGATCGAATCGATGACCTCGTCGAACGATACGCCTGGCCTGGCCTGGTATTTGACAGCAAAATAATTCATCGCCTCGCGCGCATCCATCTGCATCATGTTGTCCATCATGGGCATGGCCATCTGCAGCCAGCGTGTCCGTTCTTCAGGCGTGAGGACGCGGTTCATCTGGTAATCACGATACGGTGGCGGCGGAGCCTGCTGCATCAGCAGGGGGCCATAAGGCGTTGGCGTGGCCTTGATCCAGCTTTGTCCAGCCGGCTCGACCGGCCGGGCCGCAGGTGCAACAGCGGGTGACTCCGCGGCGAGCAGCGGGAGAGTGACGATCCAGGCGAGGGCAATCGAAACGAGATGTGTCATGACCGGTCTCCTGTGGCGGAATCTTTTCATCCTACGCGCCACATTGCATGCGTCAAACGGATCTCAGGCATGAGCGCGAAAGACGTTTTCCAGCGCGGCCAGTTCGGTGGCGGCACAGGCAAAATCTTCATCCTTCAGGCAGGCCTCGATACAGGCGGCGCCTTCGTGGAAAACGGTGGCCATGACGCTGGCGGCCGCGCCTTTCAGGGCATGCGCTTCCTTGCGGCAGGTCTCGATATCGTGTTGTTCGATGCCATTTCTCAGCACGTCCAGGCTGGCCTGGGTGGTACTGGCGAACATGGCGGCCAGATCGTCCACCAGTGCCGGATTGTCTGGGTAGCGCGCATGCAGGGCGGACAGGTTGAGCAAGGACGCCCGGACCGGAGCGGAATGGGGGACGTGCAGCCATTGTTCCAGCGCGGCCGCCAGCGCTTCTTCGGTGTAGGGCTTGCTCAGGTAGTCGCTTGCGCCTGCGGCCAGGCAGTCCTCGCGGAAACCGGCATTGGCGTTGGCGGTGAGGGCGATGACCGGAATATGACAGGCGTCGGTCGGCAGCAGGCGAATCCGCCGGGTGGCTTCCAGACCGTCCATCTCGGGCATTTGCCAATCCATCAGCACCAGATCGAAGGCCTGGGTTTCCAGCAGACTCAATGCCTGCATCCCGCTGTCTGCAAGCGTGTATTGCAAGCCCATCTCGCCCAATTGATGCGCCAGCACTTTCTGGTTCACCGGATGGTCCTCCACGACCAGAATATGCCCGTGCAACTGCTTGACGGCGGGTGTGGGCAGATCGACCAGAGGCAGGGTGGTAGGCGAAAGCAGCAGCATCAGGGTGAAGCTGCTGCCCTGATCGGGGACGCTCTCGACGGTGAGGCGTCCGCCCATCAGTCCAGCCAGCTGGTGACTGACAGCGAGTCCCAGCCCGGTTCCGCCATAGCGGCGCGTGGTGGATGAATCGGCCTGCGAGAAGGCCTGGAACAGTCGCTTTTGCGTTTCGCGGCTCATGCCGATGCCCGTATCGCGTACCTTGAAGCGGCAGCCGGTTTCATCTTTGACGGTTTCGAATGTCACGCTCATCTCGACCTCGCCCTGGTGGGTGAACTTGATGGCGTTGTCGACCAGATTGAGCAGGATCTGGCGGATGCGGGTGGGGTCGCCCAGCAGTGCAGCAGGGGGGTGCTCAGGCAGGCTCAGGGTGAGTTGGATGTTCTTTTCCAGAGCACGTGCCTGGAACAGCGCAATGACCCCCTGCATCAGGTCGGCAGGCGAGAAGGCAACGGCTTCGATCGTCAGTTTCCCGGCCTCGATTTTCGAGAAATCGAGAATGTCGTTGATGATGTGGAGCAGGCTTTCCGCCGAACTCTTCAGCGTGGAAACATATTCGCGCTGCGGTCCGTCCAGCGGCGTTTTCAGCAGCAGTCCGCTCATGCCCAGAATGCCATGCATCGGGGTGCGGATTTCATGGCTGACGTTGGCGACGAATTCGGTTTTGGCGTGGGCCATTTTCATGGCAGCGTCCCGTGCTGCCTCCTTGGCAGCTTCGGTGGCCCGGCGCGCGGAGACGTCACGCATGATGGCCTGAATCACGGGTTTGCCTTCCAGTTGCATCGCATGCATGGCGATTTCGGCCGAGAACACGGAGCCATCCTGACGCACGCCTTCCCAGTCCATGACGGCATGCCCCTGGTTGCGTGCCTTTCCTATCCATTGCATGGCATGTTCCATGGCATCCATGCCATTCGCCTGTATGGGGGTGCCGAGTTGCGGAATGGGCGTGCCCAGAAAAGTGGCGACCGAGTCCATGCCAAACAGGGACAGGGTCGCCGGGTTGCAATCGGTAAAGCCGTTGTCGTCGAGGATGACAACGGCATCGGAATTGGTTTCGAACAGGGTCTGGTATTTCTGGCGCTCGGTCTCCAGTTGACGCGTCTGGGTCAGCATGCGGCGGCTCACCAGCACGGCAACCAGTGAGGCCAGCAGCGTGGCGACAATGCCCAGCACCAGCATCAGGTTGCGGGTGGCCTGATACGCGGCAAAGGTATTGCTGAGCGCGGTTTCGTTATCCTCGCGCTGCAGCCTGTTCATCCTGTTGAGCGATTCCATCAGTTCGTTTTGCAGGGGAATCGCCTCTTCCTGCAATATCTTGAGTGCGCTGTAATTGTTTTCGTCGAGGGCCTGCTGGATCACGTTGAACATGATCGGCTGATTGAAGGCGGTGAGGACGTCGAGTTCACGCATCAGCACTTTTTCTTCCGGCGTGTCGAGCATGGTGCCGAGCCGCTGGCGGTCTTTGGAATAGCGTTCGCCATATTCCTGGAACTGCAGGAAGAGGGTGTCCTTTTCCCAGGGGTCGTTGGTGACCACGATGTTGTGCATCAGCATCTGCCGGTCGCGAATGGAGTCGCGCATCTGCGAAGCCAGACGGGTTTTGACGTTGTTCTTCGAGACTACGTTTTCCAGTTCGGAGTTGAGCTGCGCCATCTGGGTGACCCCCATTCCGATGACCGCCAGCATCAGCAACAGGGAGACGGTGAAACCGAACCCCACATTGAATAACAGGCCGCGCAGTGGTGAGGGTGCCATCGGGACTTACTCGCGCCGGAAGGCAACGACGTGGTCGACTGCCAGCTTGATGCCGATTTTTTCGCCGATGGCGTGATCGTGGTGCGACGGGACCAGTGACAGGGCGCGCTGTCCGCTGGGTAGCTTGAGGGTGTAGAGGAATTCAGCGCCGCGAAAGGCCTTGTTCTCGACTTCGGCCAGCAGCAGGCTGTCGTCGTCGTGAACAATGTCGTCCGGCCGCAACAGTACATCGACCTGGCAGCTGCGCTCGCATTCGTTACAACCGCTGGCATCGCACTCGACCGGAATATGGCCGCTCAATATGCCAAGCTCGATTTCCACCTGATGGTCGTTGATGACTTCACCTGTGACCAGGGCGCCCTGGCCGACGAAATCGGCAACGAAGCGGTTGGCTGGTTCGTGATACAGGTTGTAGGGTGTGTCCCACTGCTGGATACGGCCTTCGTGCATGACGCCGACCCAGTCGGCCAGCGCAAAGGCTTCGTTCTGGTCGTGGGTGACGATGAGTGCGGTGGTGGCTTCGCGTTTGAGAATGTCGCGCACTTCGAGCGACAGGCGCTCGCGCAATTCAACGTCAAGGTTGGAAAACGGTTCGTCCATCAGGATCAGGCGTGGGCGCGGCGCCAGTGCGCGTGCCAGCGCCACGCGTTGCTGCTGGCCGCCAGAGAGCTGATGCGGATACTGATCGGCATGAGCCGCGAGCCCGACCAGCTGCAGCAGCTCGCCGACGCGCGCTTGCCTGGCCGGGCGGGACTCCCCGCGCAGGCCAAAGCCGACGTTGGCCGCGACAGTCAGGTGCGGGAACAGCGCGTAATCCTGGAACACCATGCCGACACGCCGCTTTTCGGCCGCCAGCATCCAGTCGGGCCGGCTGACGACTTCGCCGCCGATGCGGATTTCGCCGCGCTGGATGGACTCGAATCCGGAAATGCAGCGCAGGGCAGTGGTCTTGCCGCAACCCGAAGGTCCGAGCAGGCAGCCGATCGCCCCCTCGGGCAGGGTGAAGCTGAGGTCGCTAATGATTGTTCGGGCACCGTACGACTGTGAAACCGAATCGAGGATCAGTTCAGCCATGGGGACTCAGCCATGAGAATGCGCTCCGCGCCAGTTCAGGAGAATGATGGGAATGATACCGGCAATGACGATGGCGAGCGCAGGCAGGGCAGCGCGCTCCCATTCGCCTTCCGAGGTCATTTCAAACACGCGTACCGCCAGCGTGTCCCAGCCGAACGGGCGTGTCATCAGGGTGATCGGCATTTCCTTCATGATGTCGACAAACACCAGCGCGGCGGCAGTCAGCAGGCTGGCGCGCAGCATCGGCAGATGCACGCGAGTGAGCAGACCGGCTGAACCGGTGCCCAGGTTGCGCGCGGCTTCGTCGACGTTGCGCGTGATGCGGTGCAGGCCGCTGTCGATGGGGCCGAAGCCCACCGCAAGAAAACGCACCAGATAGGCCAGCAGCATCACCAGCAGTGTGCCTTTGAGAATCTCATATCCTTCAAAACCGAACCAGGCACGGCCGCTATCGATCAGCCAGTTATCCAGCCAGGCCACCGGGATGAACAACCCCACAGCCAGCACCGCGCCCGGGAAGGCGTAGCCGATGGTGGCCAGGCGTTGTGTCCACATCATGGTGGTGCCGGGACGTCGGCGCCCGGCATAGGCGAGCAATAGCGCAACCGTCACGACCATCAGCGCGCCCATGCCGGCCAGCAGCAGCGAATGCGAGGCGAATGCCCAGTAGCGGTTGTCGAGATCGTCTGCCATGACATCGCGTGCCCACAAAACAAGCTGGGTGACAGGAATGATGAAAGCGATGGCCAGCACAGTGCCGGCATAAAGCAGGGCCAGCGCAGCCTGTGTGGGCGACAGCCTGATCCGGCGCGAAGCCGCACCGCGGCCGACTGCACCGTATCGCATCTTCATGCGTGAGCGCTGCTCGAATACCACGGCGACCAGCACGAACAGAATCAGGATCGATGCGAGCTGCGCGGCAGCAGGCAGGGAAAACAGGCTGTACCAGGCTTTGTAGATGGCGGTGGTGAAGGTGTCGTAGTTGAAAATCGCCATGGTGCCGAAATCGGCCAGCGTTTCCATCAGGGCCAGCATCAGCCCGGTGGCAATCCAGGGCCGTGCCATTGGCAGTGCTACGCGGAAAAAGCCCTGCGTGCGGGAGAGTCCGAGCGATTGTGCTGCTTCCAGCGCGATCGCGCCCTGGGTGGTGAATGCGTTCCTGGCGATCAGGTAAACGTAGGGATAAAGCGCCAGCGACATCACCAGAATGACGCCGCCGCGGGAGCGGATTTCCGGCAGCTGCGTCGGCCCAAACGCCTCGCGTAGCGCGGTTTGCAGCGGGCCGGTGAAATCCAGCAGGCCGATGGCGACGAAAGCCGTGACATAGGCCGGCAACGCCAGTGGCAGCAGCAGCGCCCAGTTGAACAGGCGCCGCCCGGGAAAATCACACATTGCCACCAGCCAGGCCAGCGAGACGCCCAGCGTGCTGACGCCGAGTCCCACACCCAGCACCAGCCAGATCGTGTTGCCCACCAGTTCGGGCAGTACGAATTCGGTCAGGTGTGCGAGCGTGTCGCCCTCGGTATGGGCAAAGGAGGAGAAGGTCACCGCGACGGGTACCAGCACCAGCGCGGCAACCAGCAGGGCGAACAGCATCCAGCCGCTGGGGCGGGGCCAAACAAAAACGCCCGCTGAGGGCGTTTTTGAGCGTGAAGCAGGATTAAGCGGTGCCATGGATCATGTCATTGATGAAACGTCTTATTTGTAGCCTGCGCGGTCCATCAATTTTACGGCCTTGACCTGCAGGCTGCCAGCCTCTTTTACGTTGATCAGGTTTTGCTTGAAGGAACCCCAGGCCGCCACGGTCTTGTCAGCCGCGATTTTTGGGTTGGCCGGATATTCCAGGTTGACGTCGGCGTACAGATTCTGTGCCTTGTCGGAGGATAGCCATTCGATCAGCTTCTGTGCGCCCGCCGGGTTTTTTGCATAGCGCGTGACGCCGGCGCCTGAAACGTTGACGTGCACGCCGGCTGCCTTGTTTTTCAGCGCCTGATTCGGCCAGAAAATACCGAGTGGCAGGTTGGGTGTTTTCTCCATCAGGCGGCCAAAATAATAAGTATTGACCAGGGTGACATCGCACTGCCCGGCGGCCACGGCTTCCATTGCCTTGGTGTCATCGGGGAAGGGCGAGGTGGCCAGGTTGGCAACCCAGCCGCGCACCATGTCTTCGGTTTTGTCTTCGCCATATTCGGTGATCATCATCGCTACCAGGCTCTGGTTGTAGACCTTTTTCGAGGTGCGCAGGCAGAGGCGGCCTTTCCATTTCGGATTGGCCAGGTCTTCGTAGGTGGACAGGTCGGCGGATTTCACCTTGCCGGTGTTGTAGACCAGCGTGCGGGCGCGCACCGACAGGCCGAACCATTCATTGCCGGGGTCACGCAGGTGGGCGGGGATGTTGGCGAGCAGGGTTTTCGACTGGATCGGTCGCAGCAGGTCTTCTTCCGATGCCTGCCACAGGTTGCCGGCATCGACCGTCAGCAGCATGTCTGCCGGGGTATTTTTGCCTTCGGCTTTCAGGCGCGCCATCAGCGGGCCTTCCTTGTCGGTGATGAACTTGATCTGCACGCCGGTGTCGCGGGTATAGGCATCGAACAGCGGCTTGATGAGCTGTTCGTTGCGAGCGGAATAGACCACGATTTCCTCGGCCAGGGCAGGCAGGGAAGCGAGGGCCAGCGTGAAAACGGACAGCAAGCGGGTGGGTTTCATGTGCGCATCCCTGACAAGATTGAATATCCGTAATCGTACTTAAAACGAGAACCATTATCAATAACAATTATAAAAAATATTTTTGGGGCCTCGTTATGGTGTGTCGAACTGGATCAGGAACTGCAGTTCGCCCTCGAACAGCGCATCGAGATGAAGAGTGCCTGGGCGCCCCTCAAGCATCAGCCCGGGCTGTGCGGGTGGCGTTACGTCAATCAGCTTCAACAGGTGCGCCGGGTAGTCAATGTCCAGGCTCACCCGCATCGGGTAATAACCATCCAGGAATTTGCGCATGTAGGGGCCGCTGCTCAGGTTGAAGTAGCCATTGCCTGTATTGCGCAGCGCCCGGGTAAGCGCCGAGAGACACAGGCGTGCCCCCGGTTCGATATTCAGCAGTTGTACGCTGGGGCCCTCGACCCAGGCCTGTTCGATGCGGCTGGCGGATACCACTTTGAGATCGCGTACATAGTTTTCACGGAAGGTGATCTGCAAATTCGGCACGGCATCAAGGTTGTCGTGACATTGTGTCAGGCTGACCCAGCCGGACTTCAGGCTGTCGGCGTGGATGCGAATACGGTTCTGATGGTGATGCACGGGCCTGGCTGGCGCGGCCTGCAGAAAATGCAGGCTGCCTTCGTTGACGTGTTCGGCGCTTTCAAAAGTCAGGTCGGTGGCGGCGTGGGCTGGGCTGATTTGCAGCAGGGCGGCCAGCAGCAGATTGCGCCAGTCTGTTAAATCGATCGTGATGCTACTCCGGATCGGCATAAGCCGTTTGGGTGGGACCGGGAGTCAAGGGAACAATGCGCCGGGCACCTTCGAATCGCTCCTGCCAGTAGCGGTCGCGGAGGCTGGACACCATGACTGAACCGGTGCGGCTACTGGATGCGTGCACAAAACGATCATCGCCCAGATAAATCCCGACATGGGAAAAGGCACGATTGAGCGTGTTGAAGAAAACCAGATCCCCCGGTTGAATGTCGGCCGGTGCAAGCGGTTGGGACAATTCGCTGATCGCCCGGCTGTCGCGTGGCAGGTTCACCCCGGCTGTTTGCTTGAACACATGACCGACGAAGCCGCTGCAATCGAGCCCGGTTTCGGGTGAGGTGCCGCCGAGCAGATAAGGACTGCCCACCAGACTGACGGCATAGATCGGAATGTCTTCGGATGGCGAACTGGCGTAGGCGGCTGGAATCAGCAGCAAAGCCAGCAGAGCTAACAGGGCGACAGGCTTCATGCGGTAATAATCTGCTCTATAGTTGAATCAGGAAACGGCCGATTTTGGCGAATCTTGACCATGAGGGTTCCACCATGAATGAATCGAATACCCCCGCCTCGAACGAAACCAGTATCCACGAAAATGAGCAGCTTGCGCAATGGCATGATGAAGCGGTCGCTGCAGCGTCCGAGCCTGACCTGCGTGAGCGGGTGCGCGCGTTGACCGCGCGTGCCCTGCATGAACGGCGGATGGCGTTGCAGAACGTGCGAGAGATCGTCGCTGCGGTTGCGTCCGGTGTCGGCAGTGGCTTGACCGCGCGCGGTGGCGAGATCAAGGATGGACTCAGGCAGGCGGTATCGGGCCTGGATGATGCTGTGGGCAGTGCCGCGCAGGCAGTGTCCTATTCCGTACGCGAAGCGGTCGAGCAGGGACGGGCATTCAAGGACAACGAACTGAAAGCCAGCCTGGAGCAGTTGCGCGATCTGGAATCCCAGTTGGTCGATACGCTCAAGCACACCGCCAGCCAGTCCGGAGGCAAGCTGAAGGAAGAACTGGGTTATTTGAGCGAGCATCTGAAGCATAGCGGAACGCGTACCGGTGAACAGGTGCGTGAGGCCCTGCAACAGCTGGCGAACGGCGTGAAAGCCAGTGGCGAGGCAGGGCGGGCGGGCCTGAGCGAATCGGCGAGTGTGGCAACCGAGCGCCTGTCGCAAGTGGCGAGCGGTGTGCTGTCCGCCTTGTCCGATTCACTCAAGCGGCAAAGTGACCGGCTGCGCTCCTGATTCTTGAAGCCTCCTTAACTGACAGAACCGGCAGCACATACGCTGTCGGCGCGATACACTCTAGGCATGACTGATTCCAAACAATAAAACCATGCTCTGGGAAACTATTTCAGTAATGCGAGACCTGCCGCGATTGCATGAGATCGCGACGGTGATGATTCGGTATGGCTGGGGCGATCTGGTGCGTGTGTTGGGCATCAGCGGCGTGCTGGAGCGTGCCGGACGGGTGCTGCACTGGCAGAGCACCAATGAAATCAGCCAGCTCGACGCGCCCGTGCGGATACGCCGCGCGCTGGAAGAACTGGGCCCCACCTTTGTCAAGCTGGGCCAGCTGCTGGCGACACGGGTGGACATGTTTCCACCGCACTGGATTACCGAATTCGAAAAACTGCACAGTCAGGTGCCGGCTGTTCCCTTTGAGTTGTTGCACCCTGATCTGGTGGCAGCCATCAAGGGTGAACCTGGCGAAGTATTTGCCAGCTTCGACCCGGTCCCGATGGCGGCTGCTTCGATTGCACAGGTACACCGCGCGACCCTCAAGGATGGCACGGCGGTTGTCGTCAAGATCCGTCGTCCGGGTATCGAAGACGTGATCCGTGCCGACCTGCGCATCATGCACCATGCCGCCCGGCTGCTTGAAAGCGAGATACCGGATTCCCGGCGTTACGACCCGGTGCAGATCGTTTTGCAGTTCCAGCGTTCACTGAACCGGGAACTCGATCTGGCCAAGGAAGCGCGCAACATTGACCAGTTTGCGCGTGATTTTGCCGATGATCCGCTGGTGCAAATCCCCCGGGTTTACTGGGAATACACCAACGATCACGTCAATGTTCAGGAACAAATCATCGGCATGTCGGGCGTGGCACCCGACAAGCTGCGCGAGCGCGGACTCGATCCACGCTTGCTGGCAGAGCGGGGTGCGAATACGGTGCTGCGCATGGTGCTGGTGCATGGTTATTTTCATGCCGACCCGCATCCCGGCAATGTGCTGTTTCTTCCGGAAAACCGTATCGGCCTGATCGATTTTGGTATGGTCGGCATGTTGACCCACACCCGCCGCAATCAGATCGTCGATCTGTTGCATGCCTTGACGTGCATGGACGAGCAGGCGCTGCTGCAGGTATTGCTCGACTGGAGTGGCGAATCGGTGGTCGACGAGGACCGCCTGGGTTACGACGTGGCTGAACTGCTGCAAACCTACGACGATCTGCAGCTCAAGGACGTGAAAATAGGGCCGCTGCTGAACGACATCACGGCGCTGATGCGCCACAACGATCTGGTGCTGCCATCGGACCTGACCCTGTTGTTCAAAACGCTGATCACACTGGAAGGTCTGGGGCAGCAGCTCGACCCCGAATTTCACATGATCGACCACGTGACGCCGTTTGTGGAGCGCATCATTCATCAGCGCTATACGCCGCAGGCGCTATGGGAGCGCGGGCGCAAGAGCGTGCGCGAGACGCTGGAAGTGCTGGCCGATGTACCGCGCGATGTTCGACATTTGTTGCGGGACATGCGACGCGGACGGGTCAAGATTGATCTTGACCTGAAGCGCCTGGATACCTTCGGCCATCAGTTGGATCGTGCCAGCAACCGGCTGACCATGGGGGTACTGACCGCCTCGCTGGTCATCGGATCGAGCATCATCATGACGGTGGAAGGCGGACCCAAGCTGTTCGGGTTGCCGTTTTTTGGACTGGTTGGATTCCTGATCGCGTTTTTCAACAGCCTCTGGATCATCTTTTCCATCTGGCGGTCAGGTAAGCACTAGTACGACAACCCGTAAGTTTGCGTACATGCCGAGACGCGCATCCGCGCGCCGAGTGCGCGAAGCGAACCGCAGCCATAGTCGTTCTATGGCGAGGATGAGCGACAAAGCAACCGGTGATGCGGGGCGCGTCGAACATAGCGAAATTTATGGGTTGTCGTACTAGGCCGGGGCGTGTTAACGCTCATTTCACGCACGGGTTCGATCAAGCCGACTTGCGGGCCGTTTTGCCTTCCACAGGCAGGCTGTGGAAGGCAGCCAGGTGTGCCAAAGGCATCGGCCGGCCCAGCAAGTAACCCTGTACGTGGTCGATACCCAGGCTTTCAACCTTGCTCAGCACCGATTCGGTTTCCACGCCTTCAGCAACCAGGCTATAGCCCACTTCGCTCATCATGCGCGCGAAATCGGCCACCACCCGGCCGGCCCGGTTGTCCTGGTCGAGCTTGTTGACCAGCGAGATATCGAACTTGACCACGTCCACCGGCAGGTCGGCCAGATAGCGCAGGGGCGAATAGCCCGTGCCGAAATCATCCATCGCAATGCGGTAGTTGACCGAGCGCAGCATCTCCAGATAGCCGCTTACTTCGCTCATTTGTGTAATGAGCGAGGTTTCGGTGATTTCCAGCATCAGCGGGTGGCGCTCGTTGTGGCGTGACAACTCCAGCAGATGCGAGATCACGTCGGAGCGTGAAAGGCTCTGGGCGGACAGGTTGATCGAGATGCCGCATCCGGGAGGCAGCTGGCCGGATGACAGGTCGGACTCGATTTGGTGCAGCACCGCCATGTCGAATTCGGTCTCCAGGCGACGGTTGCTGACTACCGGCAGGAACGTACCCGGCATGAGGAGTTCGCCGCGATGGCGGATGCGAGCCAGGGCTTCGTAATAATCGAGCTGACGCTCAGGCAGGACATAAATGGGCTGATAGTGCATTTCGATCATGCTCGGGTTGGCCAGTGCCTGGAACAGGGCGCTGGTTTCGCGGCTGGCAACCAGTGTCTGTGTGGCACGGTCCATGTCTTCGCCGAACAGCGCAATGCGATTGCGTCCCGGCTGTTTGGCGGTGTACATGGCAACGTCGGCCTGTTTCGGCAATTCATCCACACTGATGCACTGGTCGGCTTCACAGTAGGCGATCCCGATGCTGATACCGATGGGCTCGTTGATTCCCAGGTCCTTGAAATTGGCCGCGTCAATCAGGCTTTGACAGCGCTGCGCAATTTGCCTGGCCTGGGCGGGCGAGGTGTGTGGCATGAAGGTGGCAAACTCGTCTCCCCCCAGCCGGTAAAGCCGGTCGTTGGCACGCAGGGCCATGACCAAAGCATCGACTATGATGCACAGCACGCGGTCGCCTTTGGTGTGGCCGTAGGTGTCGTTGATGGTCTTGAAACGGTCGCAGTCAAACAGCAGGAAAGCCACCCCCTGCGGCGCGTTTGCAAGCTCCTGGCGAAAATGCTCCCAGTCCTCTTCATAGGCACGCCGGTTGTGGCAGCCGGTGAGCGCATCCTGTCGCGCCTGCGAATGGAAAATACGGTTCTGATGCTCCAGTGAACCATGCAGTTCCCGAAGCTGAAGCTGATAGTCGTGCAGTGAGCGGCGGATGTTTTCCAGCTCGGTCACCCGCATCGGCACCGAGCGGGAGGGCACCTGGTCGAACTGGCCATGCTGCATGGCATCGATATCCTGCGAAAGCTGCCGGAGCGGTTTCACCAGCAGTCGGCTATAGGTGGTGTACGCCAGCAGGGCTGCCGTTACCAGGACGACGAACAGCGCCAGCAGCGTGTTCGACAGAATCGACTTGAACTGGGCCTGGCCATGGGATGAGAGTACGTTGTAGTGCAGGCGCGTACCCAGATCTGACGGCGCCACTATTTCATTCGGCGGGAGCGTGATTTTGACACGCTTGATATCGACGGAATGAAAGCCTTCCTGGCGCAGCAGTTCCGACATGAAGTCAAGACGGATGAGTCCGTGCCCGAGCAGAGCCATTTGCCCTTCGCTGCTGTAGACCGGGAACAGCTGATACAGCACGGTCGTGCCCGCTTCGTTGACCAGCCAATTGGAGGGCTGGCGCGTCAATATGTCGCTGGTCAGCAGGTCAGGAAAACGGCTTTCTGCCGTGCTGGAAGCCAGCCGTTTGCCAGACTTGTCATACAAGGCGGTGAGGGCGAGGTGATTGTGCAGTATGCCGCTTTCATACACGCGCTGATCGCGCCAGTACGTGTAGTACTCGGGCAGAATCAGTTGCTGCCGGGTCTCGCCCCAGCGTGACAGTTTGTCTGCCTGGGTTTCTGTTTGACGCACGACCCGTTCGATCGCCATGTCGAGCTCGGACTTTGCTGCTTCATGAACATGCTGTTCAAGTTCGTGTGTGACAGTGCGCGTCTGGTAGGCGGAAAACGCCCCGATCAGGCTGACCAACACCATCAGGCCGGTGATGAAGGCCAGTGCAACCTGGGTAATGGGGATGGATTCAGGCCATTTCATCGGGACGAGGCTTGCTGAACGTGCGACAGAAATTCAAGCGCGTTTTCCAGTAGATCGAATTCATGTTCGCCATCCATGAAATGATTGGCGCCGGGCAAGGCGACCATTGGAATTTGTGCCTGCTTCAGCGCCTTGATCCAGGTGGCACCTATCATTTCGTCGGCCTCGCCCATGAGCAGTTGCATGCTGACCGGCGATTTTTTGAGCGCCACCAGCGTGCGCGGCTGATCCCAGCGTACATAAGATACAAGATCATCGGGCGTGGCCAGGTATTTTTTGCAATAAGAAATCTGCTGGCTGACCAGTGCTTTTTGCCCATGCTGTATCTGATCTTTCAACTGCGTGATCAGGGGCGCTCGGGGTGTATTGCCAATCCGGGTTTCGATCAGCGAGGTGGCGAAATACCCCTTGACTGCACGATCCGGCTTGGCATCCAGATAGACCAGCAATTGCAGGCTGCCAAAGCTGTGGCCGATCAGCACGATGGAGCGGTGGCCACGCGACTTCAGCCAGTTTACCCAGCGTGTGATTTCGCTGACGTCATCATCCATGCTGTGACGATGGACGGCTTCGCACGCCAGGCTCTGCGAGCGGTTGGGGATGTTGAGGCTGAGCGTGGGAGACAACACCGGGTAGCCCGTGTCGCGCAGGCCACGTGCCAACGTGGCCACAGTGGGGAAGTCGCGCGTCTGCAGAAAGCCATGCAGCAACAGAATGGCCGGCTTGTCGCGCTGCCCGTCCAGATATTCGGCGCTGGCGTGTATGCCCGGTCGAATCTGCAATTGA
>JANJUT010000072.1 GCA_024710445.1 Thiobacillus sp. | reverse complement strand
CGACCAGGGCCTGGGACAGTTCGAGCTGTTTGGCGGTGTCGATGGCTTCCCGCCGCTGCGCGATGAAAATGGTGAAGAGAAAAAGGGCGGCCAGCTGGGAGGTGAATGCCTTGGTGGAGGCCACGCCGATTTCCGGCCCGGCGCGGGTCAGGAATTTGAGGCGTGACGCGCGCGTGAGCGCCGACTCCGGCACATTGCAAATGGTCAGCGTCTTGTCCTGGCCCAATGCCTTGGCATGGTTCAGCGCGGCCAGCGTGTCGGCGGTTTCGCCTGACTGCGAAATGGTGACGATGAGCGCATCGGGGTTGGGGACCGAGGTGCGATAGCGGTATTCGCTGGCGACTTCGGCATACGCCGGGATGCCGGCGATCTCTTCCAGCCAGTAAGTGGCCACTTTCGCTGCATGATAGCTGGTGCCGCAGGCAAGGAACGTCACGGCCTTCACCTTGCCGAGTACTTCGGCGGCGTCGAAGCCAAACCATTCGGGTTGAACCTGATCCTGGACCACCGCCGCCAGCAAGGTGTCGGTCAGTGCGCGTGGCTGCTCGTGGATTTCCTTCTGCATGAAGTGCCGGTAATTGCCGAGCTCGGCCATGTCGGCCGACAGTTCGGAAATGTGCACGCTGCGATCGACCTTGTTGCCCGCCGCGTCGTATACCGTTACCGCCAGCAGGCCAATATCGGCGACGTCACCCTCCTCCAGATACATCACGCGCTGGGTCACCGGCAGCAGCGCCGAGACGTCGGAAGCAATGAAGTTTTCCTCGATGCCCAGGCCGATCAGCAGCGGGCTGCCCTTGCGCGCGCAGATCAGCCGGTCGGGTGAGTCCTCACTCACCACGCCGATGGCGTAGGCGCCTTCGAGTTCGGCTGCGGCCGCGCGGGTCGCGGCGAGCAGATCCTTGCCCTGGCGGGAATACAGGTCGATCAGATGTGCAATGACTTCGGTGTCGGTTTCCGAAGTGAAGACAAAGCCTTCGGCCTTGAGGCGGGCACGCAGGGCTTCGTGGTTTTCGATAATGCCGTTGTGCACCACGGCCAGCTTGCCGCTCACATGCGGGTGGGCGTTGGCTTCCGACGGCGCGCCGTGCGTGGCCCAGCGCGTGTGCGCGATGCCAAGGTTGCCTTGCACCTGCTGTGCGGTGCAGGCATCTGTCAGTGAGGCGACACGGCCCACGCTGCGCACACGCTGCAGCCCACCGTTGATGATGACCAGCCCGGCCGAGTCATAGCCGCGATATTCGAGGCGACGCAGGCCTTCGAGCAGAATGGGTACAACATTACGCTGCGCAACCGCGCCGACAATGCCACACATGATCAGTTTTCCTTTTTCTGTTTAACCGGCCGGACCCAGCCGCTGACGGTGAGCTGCTTCGCCCGGGACAGGGTCAGTTCGCCCGCGGGCGCATCCTTGCTCAGCGTGGTGCCGGCACCCAGGGTTGCACCTTTGCCGACGGTCACCGGTGCGATCAGCTGGGTATCGGAGCCAACGAAGACCTCATCCTCGATGATGGTGCGATGCTTGTAGGCGCCATCGTAATTGCAGGTGATGGTGCCCGCGCCGATGTTGACCCGCTTGCCCATGGTGGTGTCGCCGACGTAGGACAGGTGGTTGACCTTGGAGCCGTCATCGATCTGGCTGTTCTTGATCTCGACGAAGTTACCCACGTGGACATCGCGCGCCAGCGTCGTGCCCGGGCGGATGCGCGAAAACGGACCGAGCCGGTTGGCTTCGCCGATCCGGGCATCGTCGATCAGGGTAAACGCATCGATGCGCGTGCCTGCCGCCACGGTGACATTGCGCAGCACGCAGTTAGCGCCCACTTGCACGCCATCCCCCAATTCAACCCGGCCTTCGAACACGCAATTGACGTCGATCACCACATCGCGCCCGCAGGTCAGCGCACCGCGCACGTCGAGCCGTGCCGGGTCATACAGGGTCACGCCCTCATTGAGCAAAGCCTGGGCAATCTCGTTCTGGTGGATGCGCTCCAGCTCGGCCAGTTGCGCCTTGCTGTTTACCCCCAGCACTTCCCACTCGAATGCCGGTTGGTGAGTCTCCACTGTCACGCCATCCCTTACGCCCAGCGCGATGATGTCGGTCAGGTAGTACTCACCCTGGGCGTTGTCGTTCTTCAGGGTATCGATCCACTGCCTGAGATGGCGGGTCGCCACCGCCAGAATGCCGGTGTTGACCTCCTGGATGGCGCGTTCCGCCGGGGAAGCATCCTTGTGTTCGACAATGCGGGTAACGCTGCCGTTTTCGCGCACGATGCGGCCATAGCCGTCCGGATGCGCAAGCGTCACGGTCAACAGGCCCAGCTTGCCGGCCCTGGCGGCAGTCACCAGCGGCTCCAGGGTTGAAACATGCGTAAGCGGTACATCGCCGTACAGCACCAGCGTCACGCTGTCGTCCGCAAGCTTCGGCAGCGCCTGCTTCACGGCATGACCGGTGCCATGCTGTTCAGCCTGTAGCACAAACGTCAGCTTGTCGTCGGCCATGGCCTGCGGCACCGCCTCGCCGCCAAAGCCGTACACCACACAGGTTTGCGCCGCGCCCAGTGCGTGGGCGGTATCCACCACGTGACCCAGCAGGGGCTTGCCCGCCAGTTTATGCAGCACCTTGGGCAGGTCGGAACGCATGCGGGTGCCTTTGCCCGCTGCGAGAATCAGGATTTCGAGCTTCGAGTTCATTCGGTTCGGTCCGGGTTGCATGCCTATCAGCAACATGGGTGAGCAAATCGCGCGCCAAGTATAAAGCCTGGATGGGATGACCCGGCACCCTGCCGCCATTCCTTTGTTCAACCCCCGGCTTGACGCCATGCAAAACGGGGACCGAAGCCCCCGTTCTGCATGGCGTCAGATCAACGCTGGATTACTTCTGCGGAATCAATTCCACGCGACGGTTCTTGAAGCGGCCTTCTTCCGTGTCATTGTCGGCAACGGGTTGCGATTCGCCGTACCCCTTGGCCGTCAAGCGCTCAGCGGCAATACCCTTGCCAATCAGATACTCGCGAACGGCATTGGCACGGTTTTGCGACAAGGCCATGTTGTAGGCGTCGCTGCTGCGGCTATCGGTATGGCCCGCCACTTCCACCTTGACATCACCCCATGCCTTCAGGCTCTCTGCAGCCTGATCAAGGGTAGCGGAGGCTTCGGGACGCAGGACCGCCATATCGTTGTCGAAATTCACCCCATTCAGGGTCAGCGGCGCGACCGGCGGGCAACCATTGTCGGTTTTAGCGAATACGGTTGGACACACGTCCTTGCTATCCACGATGCCGTCGCCATCGCTGTCCAGTTCGCATCCGTCTGCATTGACCTTCTGGCCTGCCGGTGTGGTCGGGCACTTGTCCTTGCTATTGGCTACGCCATCACGGTCATCGTCGCCATCAACCGGCGCGGGTGCCGGTGCAGGTGCCGCGGCGGCCGGTGCAGGTGCTGCGGCAGGGACGGGACAGCCCGCATCCAGCAAGGCCTTGCCTGGGCAGCCGATGGTTTTAAAAAGCTCATAACCAACCGTTTTGCCACTTTGGCTCGCAGCATTCGACGGATCGTAATATGTGCCCTCGGCGGCATGTGCCGAGACAGCGCCAGCTGAAACCAGGGTTGCGGTAAGAAGTGTGAAGAGAAGTGGGGTTGTTCGCACGTTTATGCTCCTTTATGAATGTATACAAACGGGTGAGGCTTTGAGTAGAAACCCGGCGGTCTGGTAACCCCCGGTTTTGTGAAACTTATGAATCCAGTGCGCTCACGGGGTATAACCCGTTGCGGGCCTGAAAAAGTTCGTTCAAACCTTGCGCATCTATTACAGGGTAGCCCAAGGCTTGATAAAAATGAAAGTCTGGGCCGTCAAACCGGGGGGGATTTCACGTTTTTTTACGTACTGACACAGGAAACGCCTTCCTGGCCCTGAAATAAACGATTTCAAGATACAAAACTTTCGGTACACACCAGACCCGCCATCGCCCCGCCCACAAAAAAACGGCAATAAAAAAGCAGCCCGAAAGCTGCTTTTTATTGCCTGCCTCACACCGATCAAGTCAGCTTGCGCAGCTTGTTGATGGTAGCCAGTTGAGCCACTGCCTGGGCCAGTTCGGCTTGCGCCTGCGCGTAGTCGATGACCGCGGCCTTGTCTTTCATGGCTTCCTCGGCGGCACGTACCGCTTCGAGGGCCTTGGCTTCGTCGAGGTCCGCACCGCGAATGGCGGAATCGGACAGGATGGTCACCGTATTGGGCTGCACTTCAAGAATGCCGCCCGAAACATAAACCAGCTCTTCTTCGGCCTGATCCGGCACCTTGATACGAACCGAGCCGGGCTTGAGCGTGGTGAGCAACGGGGTGTGGCGCGGATAAATACCGAGCTCGCCGCGTTGACCCGGAGCAATCACGACTTCGGCGAGGCCGGAGTAGAGCGATTTTTCTGCGCTGACAATGTCAACGTGGATGGTCATGGCCATGGTTTTTCCTTTCAGGGGTCAGGGGCCAGGGGTCAGGGGTCAGGGGTTGTGCGGCTGCGCCGCGTCTTTCCCTGAATCCTGAATCCCGACCCCTGGCCCCTCAAACTTACTGAATCGTCTTCGCCTTTTCGACGGCTTCTTCGATGCCGCCGACCATGTAGAAGGCCTGCTCGGGCAGGTGATCGTATTCACCTTCGACGATCGCCTTGAAGCCGGCGATGGTCTCTTTCAGGGTGACGTATTTGCCGGGCGCGCCGGTAAACACTTCAGCGACGAAGAAGGGCTGCGACAGGAAGCGCTGGATTTTACGGGCGCGGGACACGGCCAGTTTGTCTTCCGGCGACAGTTCGTCCATGCCCAGAATCGCGATGATGTCGCGCAGTTCCTTGTACTTCTGCAGCGTGCCCTGCACTGCACGGGCCACGCTGTAGTGCTCTTCACCGACCACTTGCGGGTCGAGAATACGCGAGGTCGAATCGAGCGGGTCCACTGCCGGGTAAATACCCAGTTCGGCGACCTGACGCGACAGCACCAGAGTAGCGTCCAGGTGGGCGAAGGTGGTGGCAGGCGACGGGTCGGTCAAGTCATCCGCCGGCACGTACACGGCCTGGAACGAGGTGATCGAACCGGTGCGGGTGGAGGTGATGCGCTCCTGCAGACGGCCCATTTCGTCGGCCAGCGTCGGCTGGTAGCCCACCGCGGACGGCATCCGGCCCAA
>JANJUT010000038.1 GCA_024710445.1 Thiobacillus sp. | reverse complement strand
CAAGAATCCTGTCATTGGCCTTGTCCAGCGCTTCGGCTGCATGACTGCGGTCATCGCCTTTGTTCATTCGTTTGCTGAACAGGTCTTCGCCCAGGCTGTTCGTGTCGCATGATAGACAGTCGATCAAGCCTGAATGGTGGGAAGCAATGCACAGGGAGAGGATTTGCCCAACAATCTGCCCAAGCTGGCCGTGCCTTGGGAGCTCACGCCAGATAAATTGCGCACCTGCCGTGGAGTGGTCGATCTTGCCTTTCAGTTGAGCCGCATCAACAAATTCCTCGTCCGTATCCTGATCGAGCAGGCCGGTGGCAGATTGTATGTACGCCTGAAAATCACGACTGTATTTTCCCAAGTCATGCAGCAGGCCGATCAGCTCACCCTGCGAGGCCAGACTAAGCTTCGCTGCAAATATAGATGCGAGGGTTGAAACACCCTGAAGATGAGCTTCGAGCGTTTGGACAGAACCGTTTTTGCGTACATGCGCGACAAAAACCAGCTTTCCATCGCTGACCGTCGTGTCGGTGAAGCTGCTGTTGCTGTCCATTAAGGTTTCTTGCCTTTTTCCCGAGCCTTTGGACATGCTACGCGTCCCCATGCTCAAAACCTGAGCCCGCCGCTTCCCCACACCGATACTGGCCTGCCGCCGATTCAAGCTGTTCCTTGACTGCGTTACGCAGGTCTTCCGGTGCGGCGACCTCGACATCCGCGCCGTATTTGAGGATGTCCATGACAAGTTCCCGGTCATCGGAATATGGCAACCGCAATTCGTAGCGACCGTCTTCCAGCCAGCGGCTTTGTTGCTCGGGGTGCCAGATTTCTTCGGCGACCCAGCGGGCGCGCTTGGCGGTGAACCGCAGCACGGCGGTGGCGTGGGGCTGGCCGGCGAAGATGCCGTAGCTGCGGGCGAGTTCGCGGTTCAAGGCGGATTCGGCGACGGCTTTGGCGGGCTTGGTGAGCGGCTCGACGGCACGGATGCATTCGACGGCGAAGATGCGCAGGCCTTTTTTGTCGTGGCACCAGGCATCGAGGTACCAGTTGTCGCGGTAGTGGGCGAGGCGCTGGGGGGAGATTTCGCGGTGGCTGGTTTCATCGCGTTCGCGGTTGTAATAGTCGATCTTGAGCCGGTGGCGTTGCAGGACGGCGTGGGCGACTGCCTGGAAGTGGCGCGGATTCTTGCGCCGGGATGCGATGCTGAGCGGGCGGATGCGCTGGGCGGCTTCGCCTGCGCCGAGGTGGTTGCTTTCCATCAGCTGGTCGATGCGGGCTTGCAGCGGGTGCAGGTGGTCGTCGAGCAGGCCGGGTTCCAGGTTGGCGAGCAGGTGTTTCAGGGTGACGAGGGCAAGCAGTTCCGCAGGGCTGAACCACAGGCCCGGTAAGGCGTGGCGGCCGTCGGCGGTGTCGTAGCGATAGCCGCCGCGTTCAGGGTCGCAGATGAGTGGGGCACCGAGTTTGTCGCGCAGGTCGGCGATGAGCCGGGTGAGGGTGGAACGCGAAAAGCCGTGCTCAGCGATGAGCGCGGCGCGGGGGAGGCCGGTACGCCGTCCATCCAGCAGACGGTGCAGGCGAAAGAGTTCGTCGAGTTTGCTCAAGTGTGCCGGATCGCTTATTCATTTTGTGTTCTCCGCGCCGGTTATATTTGTTATGGGGCTCAGTGTGCCGTATGCGAATGCAGACGGCAATCCCTGCCGTTGGTTTGCGTCAGGTGGGGCAGGTTGGGCTGGTTGGATTGTCCGGTGCCCAGAAATCGTAGCCCTTGCTCAAGAACTCGTCCCACGGCAGGTAGTGCGAGCCATCGCACGAGAAGGTGAGGCCGACCATGCCGTTGAAGATGTTGAGCGAACCGGCGCGCAGGTAGAAGGTCTCGTCCATGAAGCGCAGCGCGCGCAGGCTGTCGAGCACGAGGCGAATCTTGT
Organism: Thiobacillus sp.; assembly: GCA_024710445.1. Taxonomy (GTDB): domain Bacteria; phylum Pseudomonadota; class Gammaproteobacteria; order Burkholderiales; family Thiobacillaceae; genus Thiobacillus. The sequence goes on along the minus strand of JANJUT010000038.1, from coordinate 2,950 downwards.
CCTTGGGCACCAGCGCATCGGCCGGGTAGGGGCGGTGCGGATAGATCAGGCAGGTGTCGGGGTCGGTCAGGGCATCGATGTCGAGCAGGCGATAGCGGTAAGGGTCGTCGATTTGCCAGATGGTCGCCCGGCTGCTGGAAAAGTGCAGTTTGCCGTGGTAGATGCCATGGTCTTCCATCAATTCGGTCATCACCCCCAGAACCGTATCCAGGTGCAGGTCCATCTGGCTTTCGCTGCGGGTCTGGTGGAATACCGCGCCGCGAATCGCCGGGTCACCCTTGATCTGCCGCCAGTAGGTCGGTTCGTCGTAGAGTTTGCCGGTGATGGGCAGGTCGCGCAGGTCGAAGTCGGCGCCGACGAAGCCGAGTACGTGCCCGTCATCGTCGCGCACGATCTGGATGGCGGTCAGCGAAGGGCGCTTGGCGCGCAGGCTGATATAGGCCTGCGACAGCAGGAAACCCTGGTTCGGCACCGCTTCGCGCATATAGGGCCGATCAGCGCGCTCGCGGCCGTAGTCGGTGTCGACCAGTCCCTCGTGGCTGATGTTGTCGGAGAGCTGAATTGCACGGGTGTCGAGCGCATACATGTATTTGCAGGCGGGCAGGGTGGTGAGCGCATGCATCAGTGCGGCGTTGAGTCCGGCGCGGCTGGGCCATGCCCGGCTGCAGGCCTGCGCGGCCAGTGCCAGCGGTTCGCGCAGCAGGTTGGCGAGGGCGTCACGCTGGTGGGCGACGCTTTCGGCGAGGGTGTTTGAGATAGACATAAAAAATCAATCCGGAGCAATAGCCGCCATTATGAATCACGCAGCGATATCACCGGCCAGCCTTTTTCCAGGGCGCGGGCTCTGAGCGCGGGATCGGGGTCGACGGCGATGGGGTGCTGGACGAGTTCCAGCAGTGGCAGGTCGTTGTGCGAGTCGCTGTAGAACCAGCTGCTGCCGAGGCCATCGATCTGCGTGCCGTGGTCTTTGAGGAAGTGTTCGAGGCGGGTGACCTTGCCTTCGCGGAAGCAGGGGGTGCCGGCCACTTCGCCAGTGAAGCGGCCGTTAACTTCCTCGGGATCGGTGGCGATCAGGTGCGGAATGCCGAATTCCTTCGCGATCGGGCCGGTGACGAAGCTGTTGGTGGCAGTGATGATGGCGACCAGATCGGCTTCGTCGAGGTGGCGTTTCACCAGGTCGCGCGCAGCCTGGGTGATCATCGGCCGGATCCGCGTGTCCATGTATTCGGCATGCCAGGCGTCGAGTTGCGCACGCGAGTGGGTGGCCAGCGGATGCAGGGCAAAGGCGAGGAAGGCGTAGATATCAAGCCGGCCGGCCTTGTAATCCTCGTAGAAGGCCTTGTTTCTGGCTTCGTAACGGGGGCCGTCGACTATGCCCTTGGCGATGAGGAACTGGCCCCATTCGTAGTCGGAGTCGCCAGCCAGGAGCGTGTTGTCGAGATCAAACAGGACGAGATTCATATCGGGAACAGCTTACAAGGTTCGGATTGCAGAATTTTAACGGCGGGGCGCCTGGCCGCGGTCGCGCCAGAATTCGCGCAACTCGTAACAGCTCCAGATTGCCAGTGCGACGTAATCTTCGCGGCTGGTCTGGCGCTCCTCATCGGTCCACTCTTCGGGCGGCGTCATCAGCACATAGAGCGGGTCGAGCAATTCGTCGACAAAGGCTTCGTCCTTGCTGTCTGGCGGCAACGCCCTGTCGTCTTCCCAGTGCTCCACCACCTGCAGGAATCCGGCTGCCCAGATGCTGGCATAAGGCGGCACGCCTTCGGCCCTGAGCGCGGCGGCTTCCTGTTTGGACATATCGTCGAGCATGCCTTCCCAGTCCATGATGAGCGGCGACAGCGCGTGGGGATCGGTCAGGCTGTCGATCGGGGCGGCCAGTGCGCGCGCAATCTCTTTCCAGCGGCGTGCCAGCAACGCCTGAAAGCGGCTGTATCCGGCGGCATCGGCAAACAGCGCGGCTGGATCGGCTTGTCCGAACAGCACGGGTAAATAATCGGCTTCGGCAATCGGATACGGCGCACATTGCAGGGCGGTGATGAATCCATCCAGACCTTCGAGCGACAGCGGTTCTTCAGTGCGGGAGGCGGCATCATCGATGAGGTCGGCCAGGGTGGCGATATCGTCATCGTCGAGCGGGGCGTTCTGGTTTTTTGGCAGCATGGCAAAGACTCGATACAGGGCACGGCAGCGGGCAGGGGCATCGCGTAAAATCCGTGGATGGATTTTACCGCGCTTGTCCTTCCTCAATCATGGTATGTGTTCGGCTGGCTGGGGCTGGCTTTTCTGGGCTGGCGCTGGCTGATGTCGGGCGACTGGCGCAGGCTGGTTGAACCCCGGCAGATGAACCTGTTTCTGGGGGCGACCGTTGCGGTGCTGGCCTTATGGCAAATTCGCACCGGGGTGCAGCCGGGCCTGACGTTCCACCTGTATGGGCTATCGGTCCTGACCCTGATGTTCGGCTTCTGGCGTGCGAGCTTCGCGGGGGTCCTGATTCTGTTGATCAATGTCGTGTTCGGGCGTGGCAGTCTGATGGCGCTGGGGCTCGACGCGCTGCTGCAGGCGGCGTTGCCCGCCGCCGTGAGCTGGAGCGTGTTCCGCCTGCTGGAACGCCATTTGCCGAACCATTTTTTCATTTATGTGCTGGGCAATGGTTTTTTTGGCGCGGCACTGGCGGTGTCGGCCATTGGGTTGGCCAATACGGCCGTGATGGCGCTGGCAGAGGTCTATTCGCTGGAATATCTGTTGCGCCACTACACCCCCTATGCCGCGTTGCTGCTCAGCTGGTCGGAGGCTTTTCTGACCGGCATGGTGGTGACCATGATGGCAGTCTATCGGCCGGCCTGGCTGGAAACCTTTGATGACGCCAAATACATCCAGAACAAGTAAATCCTTTATCCGCGAAGGACGCGAGGCTGCGCGAAAAAGGCGATGGAAACAGCCTGAC
>JANJUT010000277.1 GCA_024710445.1 Thiobacillus sp. | reverse complement strand
TATAACCTCAAGCTCTCGCGCCACCCCTTCGAGGCCCAGCAAAACCCCGGAAGTGTACCCTTCCGGATCGCTGCCGCCACAACTCACCAGCACCCGATTGGCGGTCTGGCGCGGCTGGCGCGGCGGCAGATCCTCATATTCTGGCGGCAGCAGGGCGTATTGGGGGCCTTCCAGCAAGCGCCAGCGGCGGCGGCTCCGGGGCGCCGGCGGTGCCACATAGGGCAGGACGACTAGATCGGCGGCAATATCACACAGCCTGCTGGTGATCGAAAAATCGCCCAGCACATCGAGTGCAACCAAGCGGCGACCCAGCCCGTGCAGACGCTCGAAAAGCGCGGATGGGTCAGGACAGGCTGCCGCGAAGGTCGGGAACAAGAGGTCAACGACCAGGACGTCGGCCTGCAGGCCATGGGGCACAGGCCAGTCGCCGGCATTCACGTCGAGACCGGACTCATCGAGCAGAATGCTACCGTAGCCGGCGGCCTCGATGCGCGCCTCGGCTGCCTTGCTGCCAAACACCAGAAAGCCCACATCCGCATGGCAACGGCTGGCAACGGCCGCAAGCGCCAGGCAGCGGCCGAGATGGCCGAAACCGACCGCGTTGCTGGCGGCAGTAACGAAAAATATGCGCACTGCGCTCAGGTCGGGCGACATGCCGGGCGTTTCTGCGTCTTCAGTTAAGGCGCTTGAAGCCGGCATGGCAGACAGGGCCCTTGAGCAAAGACATGACATCCCGCCCTTCTTCGCATTCCTTGATCAGGGCAAAGACCGGATCAAGCGCATGGAAATAACCATCCACGATATCCGGTGTGTGGGCAATGCTCGAGAACACCAGATTGGTGGCCAGATAACCCTTGGCCAGCATTTCCTGAGTGATCAGCGTTTTGTAGGCGAGGGCATTGGGGCCGTCGAAACCGAAGCTGGTGATGGCCGGCAGGCCAGCGGTGTTGATCTTGAGGCCATGCTTCGCGGCCAGCGTCTTCCAGCGCTCGGTGATGCCGGTGCCGGTCTGGGTGATGCGCTCCCAGGATTTCTCACGCTCCATGATTTCCAGCGTTTTCAGCGCAGCCGTTGGTCCGATGCGCTCGGTCCAGAACGTGCTGCTGATGAAGGTCGACTGGGCACTTTCCATGATTTCACGGCGGCCGATGGTAGCCGTAATCGCATAACCGTTGCCAAGCGCCTTGCCAAACATGGCCATGTCCGGTTCAACACCGTACATCTTGTGGATGCCGCCCATGGTCTGGCGGAAGCCCGATGTGCATTCGTCGAAGATCAGCACGATGCCGCGCTGCGTGGACAAGTCACGCACCTTCTGCAAGAAGCCATCCTGTGGGCCCTGATTGCGCATCACCTCCATCTTGATGACACCGATGTCATGGGTATTCACGAGCGCTTCAAGCTCGGCAAAATTATTGTAGTTGAAAGGGAAAACCGTGCCGCGCAAGTTTTTCGGTACGCCCTTTGGGTCAAGTCCAGGCAGCAGATGGCCAGCCAGATGGTTGTCGTCACCGAGATTGGCGGCCAGGTACCAGTCATGCCAGCCGTGATAGCCGCAAATGGCAACCTTGTCCTTGCCGGCCGCTGCGCGCGCGATGCGGATGGCGATGGCATTGGCCTCGCCGCCGGAACGCGCGAAGCGCGCCATGTCTGCCCAAGGGTGGAGCTCCAGCAGCTTCTCCGCGAGATAAACCTCTTCCGGGCAGTTTAAAGTAGACATATTGCCCGCTTTCACGGTCTCCATCACTGCGGCGTCGACCTCGTCATGGCCGTAACCGAGTGTGTTCGTGCCGATACCCATGATGCACATGTCGATATATTCACGGCCATCGAGATCCCATACCTTGCAGCCCTTGGCCTTGCTGAAATATGCCGGCCACTGGTCGGGCAGGAACATTTCCGCCCGCTTGGATAGCAGCATGTTGCCGCCGGGGATAATTTGCTTGGCGCGTTGCCAGAGCTTTTGACCTGTGTCCATAAAGCACTCTCTATTGGTAATGTGGTTGCAATGTATCGCTTGCGCGGATTTCCGTCATTTCACAAGGCCGGCCAGCGCGCCGGATTGATCAGGTCCTCGTCGTCGCAGGCGAGGTCTGGAAGTGCTGTCTCCACTCTCTGAGCAGTTGCGCGCAAGATCTCCTGCAGCTGTGCCAAGTCATTGGCACCAACGACGACACGGTCGATCGCGGGAAAGGATAGAGGGAAGGCCAGGCAGGCCGCTACGGCAGACGCCTCATGGCAACGCTGCCAGTCATGCCAGTGATCGAACAATGGTGCCCAGCGAGCAAACTTTGGCGGCATCGCCTCGCGCGGCATCAAAAGCAGACCTTGCAGGAAAACGGAGCGCACATGAATTTCCGTCCCCTGCGACCTGAGTCGCTGCAGCCAACCACTACGATGGAGCCGTCTGTCAGCCAGATTGAACGGCGCCTGGATCAAATCAAGCTCGATCTTCCGCGACAAGGTTTCCAGGTCGTCCGGTGCGTAAATGGAAACCCCCGTCTTGACCACCGCCCCCTCGGCCTTGAGTTCGCACAAGGCATCAGCCAGCACATCGCCATATGGTCCGAGCAGGTCGGCCGAACGATGCAGCAACAGGCCATGGAGCCTATCGATTCGCAGGGTGTCAAGTGAGCGGACAACCTCGTCCCGCACCCATCCCCTGACGTTCGTCACACCCGGCGGGACGGGCGGAATCTTGCTTATGACCTTGAATCCCTGCATACCAATCCGGCCGAGCACCTGTTCGCTCTCCCCATAGCCAATAGCGGTATCGATCGTGTCGATGCCGTTGTCGGCAGCAAGGCTGACCATGCGTTCGGCTTCGGCCAGAGATACTTGGCCAGTCGTATTGGCGATGCCGTAAGGCAGGCCGAACTGGACCGTACCCAGGGCCAAGCGATGCGTACGCGCAGATTCTAGATATTGGCTCATGTCAAAACGGCAGACCCAAGCGCCTTCGCAACTGATTGCAATTGCACGTCGCTAAGGCCGGGATACATGGGCAGGCTGATGGCCTCGGCATAGTACCGCTCAGCTTCCGGAAAATCACCCGCCCTGAAACCCATCGCCTGGTAATACGGCTGGATATGAACGGGAATGTAGTGCAGATTGACCCCGATACCCTGTTCGCGCAGGGACTCGAAAACATTGCGGTGCGTACGAGCGCCACCAGGAAGTTGCAGACGGATCACATACAGGTGCAGCCCCGAGTAGTTGTCCACATGCCGCCATGGGGTCGTCACGGGTAGACCAGCCAGCAGCGCGTCATAACGGCATGCAAGTTCGTGGCGGCGTGCAACGTAATTGTCCAGGCGATCCATCTGACTGATACCGAGCGCAGCCTGTAACTCGGTCATGCGGTAATTGAATCCCAAGTCGATCTGCTCGTAATACCAGGGGCCGTCTGGTTCACGATTTATGCACGCCGGGTCACGGGTGATGCCATGACTGCGCAGCAGTGCCATGCGTTCGGCCAGTGCATCGTCGTTTGTCATCGCGGTGCCACCTTCGGCTGTGGTGATGATCTTCACGGGATGGAAACTGAAAACAGTAACGTCGCTATAACGGCAATTGCCAATGGGCTCGCCCCTGTATTTTCCGCCAACCGCATGCGAAGCATCTTCGATAATCTTGAAGCCAAAGCGCTGCGCCAACGCGTAAATTGCCCGCATATCGCACGGCTCGCCGCACAAGTGCACCGGCACGACGATTTTAGGCAGGCGACCTTCGCGCTCGGCCACGATCAGCTTCTGCTCAAGCGCTCGTGGGCAAAGGTTGTAAGTACGGGGATTGATGTCGACAAAGTCAACCCGGGCGCCGCAATACAGTCCGCAATTTGCCGAAGCGACGAAAGTAATGGGGCTGGTCCACAGCCAGTCGTCCGGGCCAAGTCCCAGTGCGAGGCATGCAAGATGCAAAGCCGAGGTGGCGCTATTAACCGCAACCGCATGCTTTGCGCCACAGTAATCGGCCAGCTTCTGCTCGAAAAGGGGCACTTGAGGCCCCTGCGTCAGAAAGTCCGAGCGCAGCACATCAACAATGGCATCAATATCAGCCTGAATAATGTCCTGACGACCGTAGGGAATCATGTCAGATGCGACCAATCTTCTCGCAGTTGCTGTCTATCCAGGCGCGCAACTGTTCAATCGTCATCCATTCGGGGTTGATGTTCGAGCTGTAGATAAAGTCGGGAGCAACCTTCACCCCACCGTTGATGCGGCTCGGGTCGTTGCTCCAGCCATGGATCGCCGGCAGTATCTTGAAGTGATCATCGTATTCGTAGGTATGCAGGGCATCCTCGGTGCCGATCATTTGCTCATGCAGTTTCTCGCCAGGGCGGATACCGACGATTTCATGGGTGGCATCGGGCGCAACGGCCCGAGCGAGATCGACCACTTTCATCGACGGAATTTTCTTGACGTAGATTTCACCGCCCACCATGTCTTCAAAGGCATGCCAGACGAGTTCGACGCCTTGCTCAAGGCTGATCATGAATCGTGTCATGCGCTCATCCGTAATCGGCAAGCTTCCTTTGTCGGCAAGACCCATAAAGAAGGGGATAACCGAGCCGCGCGAACCCATCACGTTGCCATAACGCACAACAGCGAACCGCGTTTCGTGGGAGCCTGAATATGAGTTCCCCGCGACAAACAGTTTATCGGAGGCCAGCTTGGTCGCGCCGTAAAGGTTGGCCGGATTACTCGCTTTGTCGGTGGATAACGCAACGACCCGCTTGACCCGACGGTCAATACAGGCATCGATCAGATTCATCGCACCATTGATATTGGTCTTTACGCACTCGAAAGGGTTGTACTCTGCTGTAGGGACAATTTTGGTCGCAGCGGCATGAACGACATAATCAATGCCATCCAGCGCACGGACCAACCTGTCCTTGTCGCGCACGTCGCCAATAAAGAACCGTACCCGGTCGTCATCGCCATACAATTTTGCCATCTCCCATTGCTTCATTTCATCACGAGAGAAAATCACCAGCCGGCGCGGGTTGTATCTGGCCAAAGTCATGGGGACAAAAGTATGGCCAAAAGATCCGGTGCCGCCGGTAATGAGAATGGATGAATCATTAAGCATAAGGCTTGTTCCTTTCGCTGCCTGGGCCTCAGGACGGCTGGCCCACAATATCGATATAAGTGCCAATCCGCTTCACGACCCCATCACCCAATTCGACAATCTGAGTGCAGTTTTTGAGCGTGGTCAAGCGGTGGGCGACAATCAGGATCGTAATTTCATTACTCAGGCTCTCAATAGCCTGCATGACGGCTCGCTCGGTATCGTTATCCAGAGCGCTGGTGGCTTCGTCGAACACGATGACATCCGCCTGTTTGTATAGGGCACGGGCGATTCCGATGCGCTGGCGTTGCCCTCCGGAAAGGCGCACCCCGCGTTCTCCGACCTGAGTGTTGTATTGGTTGTCCCAAGACTCGATGGTTTGAGCAATCTGTGCCTGTTGCGCGGCCTGGCGAACACGATCAAGGTCGATTTGATCTGGCGACACTCCAAATGCGATGTTCTCAGCGATAGTGGTGTCGGCCAGAAAAATAGTTTGTGGCACGTGGGCGATGTGCGCCTGCCAAGCACGATGGTTTTGAGGCGTGATAACCACACCATCGATCGCCAGGCTACCTTCCGTGGGGTGCAGCAACCCCATGATGATATCTAGCAACGTGCTTTTCCCGCTTCCGGTGCTGCCTATAAGCCCGATTCTGCCACCCTTGGGAATATTGAGTTCCAGCCCTTTCAGCACACGCGGTCCCTTAGGGGTGTAGCTGAATGCCAACCCGTCAAGAGCGATGTCATGTTGAAAAGGGATAGGGACAGGCAAGGGCGCTTCGGCATACTCAGGGAGCGGTTGATCGAGAAGGTCCAATGCATCGCTCAAGGATGCCTGGCCACCCCTCATGGCCGCCCAGCTGGAGTAAGCCTGCTGCAGCACGGGCAACAGGCGTTGTGCACCGAGGGCCAGTGCACCCAAAACAGGAATCACGCTGGCAATACCCGCTGGCCGCCCAGCTAGCGAGTACGCCAACACGGCAATGAGTACCATGCCGAGTGCCTCGATACCAAAGCGCGGACTAACGCCGATGATCTGGACATTCGCCTGGGCGCGCCTTAAGGGCAAATCGGCATCGCGGTATATCTTGCAATAAACCGACTGGGTGCCGTCAATCAATACATCACGAATTCCACCCAAGCCCTCTTGAAGCGCCTTGATAACCTGATTTTGTTCGTGGCTAATCCGCTGACCATCTCGTGCCAAACGATTTTTGCTGGCAAAAATCACCACCACATAAATGGCACCAAAGCCGGCGAAGGCTGAAAAAGCCACCACGGGCTCAATGGCCACCAGCGCAACCAGTATGGTGAGCAGCATCATGGTGGAACCAAGAATGGTGAGAACAGGCAGAATAACGTAGTGCACCAGACTGTTTGCCTTGCCCGATATACCCGAGATAACTTCACTGCTGTTGCGCGCCACATGCACGGCATAGGGTTGATAGAGGGTGCGACGGTAGATGCTGATACTGAAATCGGCACCGATAGCATGGCTGAGCCGGGTTTGTCCCCACAACAACATCAGGCGCATGGCGCCGGAGAACAACGCCGCGAAAGCGAACACGGTGGTAAGCGGCAGTAGCAATTGTTTGGGCTCAGTCAGATTGAGCGCCTGAATCAGAGGTTGCGCCAGTTGATGGTCGAACACCCGTTCAGGTGCCGTAAGCACTCCCAGAAAAGGCAATACCGCGCCAATACTGACGACCTCGGCCAGAGAGGCACAAATCATTAGCAGAAGCAGTATCCCGAACTGTATGCGGCGCCGTGGATTAATGTGATGCCACAGGCGACGGAGCAGTTGCCGGAAAGATTGTTGTGTTTGCACTCGCCCTTACTCGTGATAATCCATGGCCTTGTAGCCGTGCTTCTTCACCAGTTCGTCGCGCTCTGCCGCTTTCAGGTCTTCGCGCACCATCTCGGCGACGAGTTCGTCGAAGCTGATCTTCGGCGTCCAGCCGAGTTTGTTCTTGGCCTTGGCC
>JANJUT010000264.1 GCA_024710445.1 Thiobacillus sp. | reverse complement strand
AGGCGCAGGTCGATCAGGGTGCCGATGCGCTGGTTGAGCGCCTGGGCCTCATGCTCCAGATTGAGCAGTCGCTGCCAGCGGGTGTGGTGTTCGGGCTGGCCATATCGCGTGAGCCAGGCATCCATGCCGGCGTGATCAGGTGACAGTCCTTCTGCAATCAGGCTGTCATTACGCACACGCACCAGATTGCTCAAGGTTTCCAGTTGCGCCAGTTTGGATGCATTCAATGCGGGTAGCTGATCGGCTTCGCCTTCTGTCAGCGCTCGCTCTTCCTGGATCATCACATTCAACAACGCCTGCCAGGCAGCATTTTCCACCGACAGTTTGGTGATGGCAGTGGGGTCAACCAGTACGCATTCACTTGGCGACATGGAGCATTTCCTTCACGGAATCGATCAGGTTTTCGGCAATGTTTCCGGTGTTGATGGCGTATTGCCCGCTGGAAATGGCTTCCTTGATGCTGTCCACGCGCGCGCGGTCAACGACCGGGATTGCGGCAAGCTGGGCTTCCAGCTGCTTTAAGTCGGTTGCGCGGGAACTGAGGGTGACTTCGGTCTGCTCGGATGCGGTGCGCGTATCGACCTGTTGTTGAGGCGGACGGCTCTCAACGGGGGTTGGCAGCGTAACCTGCTTCAGACTGGGATCAATTTTCATGGCAGCTTCCAGTGTCAGGGGGAAAGGGAGTATTGCCCTTCACGTTAATACTGGTATCGGCAGGCCAAAAAGTTTCTGAAGGCCTGGTGCAAAATTAAAATGCAACGATCACCTGCTGGCCATCCTGGGCGATGCCGCTGACCACCTGCCCGGAGCGGGTCTTGACCCGTACCGGGTCGCCACGGCTGGCATTGGCCAGCGCCTGGCCTTCACTTTGCACGGAGAATCCCGGCCCATTCAGCACCACCCGGGTGATCTGGCCCTGCCGCACAGCGAGGGGCGCACGCACCATGGCACGGCGCAGGGGGGCATTGGCGGCCAGGCCGGAAACGGTACGGTAGCCCAGCATGTCGTCGATATCGGTGATGACATCGACGGGCAGGTTGCCCAGATCGCCTTCGCGCAGGGTGACGTCGTCGGCGGTCAGGGTATGGTTGGCGGGCAGCGATTGGCGGGTGACGGCATACGAGCCTTCCACGCGTATCTGGGCCTGCAGGTAAACCGTCCACGGCGAGGGCGCCAGGCAACGCACGCCGACAGTGGTTTTGCCCATGCGCCGGCTGCCCACCGGCTGGAACGCGTCGAGAGCGGCACATGCCGGCAATTCGCTGCGCGGTGCCGCGACCTGGATCGATACTTTTCCCGGCAGGCTGGCGGTCTGGGTTTTCAGATAGCGCTCGGCGTGGGCCTGCAGGGTGGCAGGGTTCTGGTTGCCCGCAGCCTGGATGCCGGTTGCCAGGAACAGGCTGGTAGCGACCAGCCAAGGACCAATCGCAGATGCTTTTTGATGGTGATGAGCCATGGTCAACCCCAATCTGTGTATGACAGACTCAGGATTGTAGGCAGATGCGCCGCTGGCAAAGCCGGGAGGACAGCCGTTTTTCAGGTCTTATTCCGCGGCTTGTCTGGTGGAGGCGGCTGGCGGCTACTTCTGCAGCATGAAGGTTTCGTACTCCAGCAGGTCCAGTTTGCGATCCAGCAGCCGCAAGCCGGTGATGACCGCAATCAGCAGTGACAACGCGAAACCATAGCCGTAGAAAGGCGCGCCCAGGCTGATGCTGATCAGGGTGAACACCAGGTTTCCGGCGACAAAGATGGCGGCCAGCAAAACCAGAATCCGGCGCTGGTCCAGATAGAAAAACACGTTCAGCACGCCCAGCAAGACCACCTGCAGTGACGCCGACACCACGTCGACATAGAGCAGGGGCAGATACAGTTCGGAGATGTCGAGCATTCTGAGCAGGCTGGGGCCTGCCACGAACACGATCAGGACCGTGATGGACTGGATCTTGATGATTTCGAGAATGCCCTGCCTGGCGGAATACACCATTTCATTGCGCATGTTCTCGATGTGCTGCAGCGTGCCGCCCTTGCGCACGGCGTCGTAGAACTTTTCGTAATATTCGACGAAGTCGGTTTCCAGCCGGACCAGGAAGACCGCCATGCCGGGAATGATCGCCAGATAGGCCAGAAAAATCGGCAGGTCGTAAATGAGCGAGGCGCGCAGGGGACCGATGATGGCCTGGCTGGTATCGGGATGAAACCAGAAAACGAATTTATCGACCCAGATGCCGAGGTTGTAGAACACGCCTACCAGCAGCAGGCTGCGATACATGCGCCCGCGCGTCAGGATGTCGAATTCCAGATACAGGTTGGAGGGGTAGTGCTTCATGGAGAGCATCAGCATGCCCAGCATCAGGACGACATGGCCGGCGAAAAATCCCAGCAGCAAACCTTCAAGACCGTATTGCCTGAGCCAGAGCGCGCCGAGGACGGTGATGCCGTAACCCAGCGCGAACAGTCCCAGTATGGCCCGATAGACTTTGATGCTGGACAGGAAAATGGTGAGGATCCAGATGTTGCACAGTGTGACGAAGCTGCCGAGCATGAGCACGCGGTAGAGCAGGCTTTGTTCAGGGAAAAACAGGAACAGCAGGACGGCTGCCAGCGTTCCGGAAACCAGCGTGGTGGTGAATAGCGCGCCCGAGAGATTGGGCAGCACGCGCCGGTCATTTTTCTCGAACAGCCGGTCGGCCACATAGCGGGTAAAACCCAGTTGCAGGGCGCCGGTGAGCACCAGGCTGACAGCGATGAGGTAGGTGACGGAGACCTGGAACTGTGTGATCAGGCTGTTTGGGACCACGGAGCCAAAGGACAGCAGGCCAATCAGCAGCACGCCCAGAATCGAGAGCACCCAAGGCCCGGCGCTGATCAGGCCGGCATAGGCATAGGCCTGGAACAGCGAGAGATAGCTGTCGCGCTTGAGGATCTTGCGGAGTTCAAAACCAATACCGGCCATGATGGGTCAGGAAGAAGCGGAAGGTTGACTGGAACGGGCGGCATGCGGGCAGCCAGCCGTAGACGGACGCGTGGGGGGGCGCTGCAGGATGTCCTGATAAATGGTGCGATAGGCCTCGAACATCTGGCTGTCGCGGTAATAATGCTGCACCCGAGCCCGGCCAGCCGTGCTGGCAGCCAGCCAGCGCGCTGCATCACCCAGCAGCGACAGCGCAGCATGGGCGAGCGATTCGGGATCGGCGATGCGCACGACGGCGCCACTCGTACCCAATGCCTGGTCTTCACCCGGCAGGCCTTCGACCAGTTCCTTGCAGGCGCCGACATCGGTCGCCACGACCGGGACCCCTGCCGCCATGGATTCCAGCAATACCAGCGGCAAGCCTTCGCTGATGGAAGACAATACGGTCAGGCCGACTTTGGGCAGCAGTGTTTCCATGTTCTGCAGGCCAAGGAACCGTACCTTGTCAGCCAGGCCCAGGCTGGCGGCCAGCGCCTTGCATTCAAGGGCATATCCGGGATCTTCTTCCTGCGGACCGGCAATCCAGGCTTCGGCCTCGGGCAGGCGATTGACGATGATGCGCATGGCGCGGATGAAGGTCTTCACGTCCTTGACTGGCACCACACGACCGATCAGGCAGAGCACGGGCGGGATCGATTGCGGCCTGTTCAGGTACAAGGCCTCGAATTTTTTGACATTGATCCCGTTTGGAATGCTGCGGGTCTTGTCCGGCTGCGCGCCATCCTCGATCTGCCGTTGCCGGTTGGCTTCGAACAGCGCCACGATCTGGTCGGAGGTGCCGTAGCACATGCGCCCCAGTGAACTGAAGAAGCGGATCCACAATTCCCGGAAATAGCTGATCTGGGTGGGGTCTTGCTGGAACAGGTCGCGGTTGTCGGCCAGCCAGTCGCTTTGCAGCAGGTCGATCTTGCGTTCCTTGGTGTAAATGCCGTGTTCGCTGAGCAGCAAGGGGCGGCCGGTGCGCTGTTTCAGCAGGGCACCGAGAAAGCCTGCATAGCCGGTGGAAACGGTGTGGATCAGTTTGACCGGGATCAGGTTGTCTGCAATGCGCTGCAATTGCCAGATCGGCTGGTGCATGGAGCGCACGGTCCAGAAATAATCGACGAACGAGGGGTCGGTGCATCGTTCGCGATATTGCCCGGTGATGTATTCCCACGATTCTTTGCTGTGCAGGAACTGGTGTTCGTCGATGCCGTCCGGTCCGAGCAGGCCGGGCAGTTTGTCGGCAAGTGCCTCGTGCGACGCACCCGGCTGGAGCGACTGGCGAAGCGCAGCATGAAAGTCGGCCGTGCGGGTCATGGTGCGTGCATCGCTGGTGGTCGGGCGCGGCGGCGGTGCAACGTGCGCATCGTGCAGATAATGGACTTCCAGGTGCACAACATTGTCGGGCAGCTCGTAGCGCGGGCTGCCGTAGTCTTGCGGGCGGCTGCCCAGGAAAATGCAGGCGAAGCGGTATTCCGGAAACCCCTGGATGAGTTGATGCACCCAGCTTGAAACGCCGCCCGACACAAACGGGAAGGTGCCTTCCAGCAGCAGGGCGATATCGGCTTCCCTGGCTTTTGGAAAGGCGGTCATGTCGAGGCTCCGTTTTTCCAGAAGGCAAGCACGGGCGTGGTCGAGTAACTGGCCTCCTGCTTGCCGAAACGAGCAACCAGCTCGCGCACCGTCCTGAAGTCGCGGCGCTGGAAGGCGAGCTCGGCCAGATAGGGTTGCACCCGGCCGGCAGGGACCGCCAGCCGGTCGGCTTGCGAAAAGGCCTGCATGGCCTGCTCGGTATCCAGGCGCGCCAGCGCAATCCGGCCAGCCATGACCCACAGTTCGCCATCGTCCGGTCGCTGGCTCAGGGCTTCCTGGGTATAGCGCCATGCCGACTGCAGTGCAAACTCACGCAATTCGCCCTGGTGGGCGTAATCCTGGTACACCAGTTCCCAGTAGTGGGAGGCGAGCTGCTTGAGCAGTTGGCCACGTTGCTCATTGGACGATTGTTGCGCCAGTTCATCCAGGGCGTGCTGGATCTGCAGATTGATCCTTTTCTCGCCCTTGTCCAGCATGCCGTAGGCGGTCAGGCGCAAATCATCCGAAGGGTCGCTCAGCACTTCGTGCAGCAGGCGGGTCGACAGATTGCCCGGCATGGCCTGCACTGCCATCAGGGCCTTGAGCCGGATTTCCTGGGGCAGATCCGTGTTGATCAAGCGCGAACGGATGCTGCCGGCACCGTAGGCCAGTGCCGGGGCGGCGGGCGCGGCGGTGAACACCGGCAGGCGGATGGTGGTGTAGGGCCGTTCCTGATGCAGCAGGTTGATGGCGCGCGCATAGATGGCGAGCAGCATCAGGGCCAATGCGCCCAGCACCGGAATGAAAAAAGACACGACACTGTGGTGCGCGAACGTGCGCCGCGGCGACGAGCGGTATTGCGGCGGCATCAGCAGCATGGAGATCAGCCCGGCCAGCAGGCTGAGCAGGCTGTGCGCCAACAGGAGCATCCAGACGTTGAGATCAGGCAGCATGATCGATCAGCGCCTGCAACTGGGTGGCGGTGCGCTGAGGCTCCAGAACCTGATTGGTGAAATGGATACCCAGGCCCCGGCTGTCGTTGCCGTATTCCAGTTCCAGCCAGGCGTTGACACGGGTGAGGTAGCCCTGCATGCCTTCTTCGTCGGTCAGCGGAAACAGTGCGATCAGGAGCGAAGCAGGCGTGTCGCGCAGCCAGTAGAAATCCAGCTCGCGTTTGCTTCGCAGCATCCTGTGGCGTATTTCCGTGCCGCGTGCGTCCAGCGGGAATTGCAGGGTGGCCAGATGGGATTTCACGCCGGAATCCTGCTGAACCCGACCCAGGCGCTCAAGGTTCTGGGCAAATTCGGGCGGGCAATCCGGATAGTGCGCCAGGGTGTCGTGTGCCTGCCTGGAGGTGAAGGTATCCGCGTAATAGCTCAGCAGTGCAGCCAGCGTCTGCAGGGTGTCATGTTGAAATGCAAAGAAAGGCATGTGCGTGATGGCGAGCATGCCGGCGAGCTCGCCTTCGCGATAAATCGGGGCGGCGACCAGGTAGCGGCTGGGGATGTCGTCCGTGCCAGCGTCCTGATTGATGTGAACCAGGGTGCGCTGCTGCAGCGCGTAGACGACCAGCGGATCGTTCATGGCCAGGGCGTCGGTTTCGCCACAGGCAGCGGTGGCCTGATCCTGGAGCCGGCCATTTCTGGCTGGATAAAGTCCGGCAGCCGTGAGCTGGCAATGCGCAGCCAGCAGCGTCATGAAGTCGGCTGCACCGGGCAGGCTTTCCTGTTCGTTGGACTGTCTTAACAGTGTACGGAGTTCAGCCAGTGCGCCACGCAGGGTATACGGGCGCGAAATGAGATTCTGCTCCAGCCGGTCGTGAGAGAGCTTGAGCAGATAGTGCTGGCGTGTCAGTTCTTCCAGTCGCTGGTCGAGGTACTGGTTCAGTTCCGACTGGCGGCGATGCCGGTTTCGCCACAGGCCGCTGAATTCGCCGCAGATCATGGTCAGGATCAGCGCGCCCAGCAGCATGGATGTCGGCAGATGCTCGGGCAGCGCGCCGCCGTGGCTGACCAGCAGCCAGCCGATCAGCAGAATGGCGGCGGACAACAGGCCGGTGAGCATGCCGTAGCGCAGGGCGAGCAATACCGGCGCAAGCCAGGCCCATGGGAAACCCGACTGCAGCGTCAGGGGATCCTGCGGTTGTATCCAGTAGGTCAGCCCGAGCGCCATCAGGCTCAGCAGAATGATTTCTGCTGATTGCCCGGCCAACAACGTCGGCCGCCGATTCAGCCACTGTCTATCCATGATGTTTAGATTCCCGCGCCATTCAGCATGTCGTTGGTCAACTTCTGCGCCACGCCGGAGAGCGCTTCGCGGCTCCAGCCGGTGCGTGCACCGCTGGCGCTATAGAGCACTTTTCCATCCTGAACGCTGATGATCTGCAGGGTGAAACCGACTGCCGGTTCGCCATCCACGCCGGTTTTGTAGCGCCATTCGTTGACCGCGCCGGTGATGCCGTAGCGGATGCCCTGGTCCCTGGCCCATTGCATCGCCTGCTCTTTGGCTTTGACTTCGCGCGGGTCAAGCAGGAGTTCGGCGCTGGGCTCGGCCGGGTAGCGCTGCAGGGTCTGGATGCCTTTGCTGCGCAGCTGGCTGTCGAGCAGGCTCTCCAGCCGCAGGCCCGCCTGGGGTGTATCCGACTGATTGGCAACCGGCAGGATGGCCCAGCTTGCCTGGCGGTCCAGCGCAACCGTGGGGCTGTGCTCCAGCGTGGTGCAGGCACTGGCCAGCAGGGCCAGGGGCAGGAGGGCGGCCAGTTGCCGCCAGTTGAGCAGGTGATTCAGTTTCATGTCGCTTCCTTTTAAAAAAGATACCGATATTCCAGGTCCAGCAGGTTGGCGTCCTGGCCACTGCCAAAGGTGTTCTGGCCCTTGCGATAGCGGCCTCGCAGCCAGTCATTTCCGGTGGGGCTGAATACAAAACCCAGTTCCATGCCGTATCCCCAGTCCGCGTTCGAGCTCTTCAGCACATCGAACAGGGCGTAAGGCCTGAATACACGACTGAACTGTTCGCTGACGGTCTCGCCGACGCTGAGGCCGAAGCCGTACTGGTTGTAGCTGTCCGGCATGACGGCCGCGCCCGGCGACAACAGGGTATGGATCGCGCCGTTTGCATTGCTGTCGTCGCTAAAGCCATACGCGCTGCCCAGCAGCTTGAAGGTGAAATCCGGGTACTCGGTGCGGAAGTGATGGCCCAGTTGGGCAGTCAGCCCCGTGCCCTTGCCGAGATAGGTGCGGTCCTGGCTGTAATAGCGGCTGGTGGACAGATCGGCCAGCAGGTAGTCGCGCTTGCTGATCAGCCATTCGGCACTGAGCTTGAGCGAGTCTTTCATGCCGCCTGCACTCAGAACATCGTTTTCGTCGGCGTCGAGCTGGTAGCCCAGTGTGCCCGTGACACGCAGGCGGCGGTCGAAGCGCAGTTCATGATCGAGCTGGAGACCGGCGAAGGATTTGAGTGCGTTGCGAACAAACAGCTTCAGCCCGGTTTCGCCGTTTTCCTGTGCCAGGCGGCCCGAGAGCGTGAGTCGACGGTCACTGCTGGGCAGATTGATCAGTCGCCCACGATCCAGGCTGGACAAGCGCTCATCCGACAGTTCCAGGCCCATCTTGAGGTTGGGCTTTACCGGCCATTGCCCGTTGACTTGCCAGCCCTGCCGTTTGAGTGCGCCGAGTTCTTCGGTGCGGAATCCTGCACCCCCCCGGTTTTGTTGCTGCCAGACGCTTTCCGTGAGCTGGAGATGCAGCACGTCGTTGTCGGGCGTGATGTCCAGGCCGGCCTCCGCCAGTTTGCGCGCAAGCGCGTACTCGCGCAGTTGCAGGGCCGCATCGACGCGAACCTCGGGCGTGATGCCATCGCCGCCGCCTTCCGCGATGCGTTTCAGCGCAGCCTTGTCGTTGCTTTGCAGGGCCAGGGCGGCTTCGGCCCAGCCGGGGGCCTGCAGTTGCCTGCCATATTGCCGGGTCAGCCAGAGGCGCGCGGATTCGTATTGCTCATTGGACAGGAACCAGGCCGTGGCCAGTTCCCTGGCTTCGGGCGTGTGTTGCTGCCGATCGGCCGTATCCAGGCGCAGCCATTCGCGCAGCCACTGCGCACTGGCGTCACCCGGAGACAAACGCAATGACAGCGTGGCCATCGCCTGCCATTGTTCGCGCTGCTCGGGACCGGGCTGGCCGCTGCGTTTCAGGTTCAGCCAGGCGTAACGGCGAATACGCCAGGCCATGTCTGCCTGTCCGGCTTCTTCGAGTACCTGCGCGTAGCCCACCTGCCAGAGGTAGTCATCGCGATGGGCGGCGGCCTGGCGGGCATAGTAGGGCAGGGCATCGCGCGCGTTCGACAGCAGTGCGAAGCCTGCGCCGACCGGCCCCCACAGCGCGGGTTCGCCCAGCGCGTGTGGATGGTACTGGGCAAGGCGCGCAGCAAGCTGGGTGGTATCCCGGGCTTCGATCAGCAGCCACAGCAACTGTGCGTTCAGGCCCATGTCGGCAGGCATGATATGCACGGCGCGCTGCAGGTCGCGGATGGCCGCGGCCAGATTGCCGTGTGCGCGATGCAGGTCGGCACGAATCTGCAGGAAGCGGGTTTGCTGTTCCTGTGACTTGAGTTCGGCAGGTGTCAGGCTGGCCAGCAGGGCTTCGGCAGCCGCGATGTTGCGGGTCTGGCTGTAGAGCTCAAGCGCAAGATGCAGATAGCGCGGTTGGCGGGTCTGGTTCCAGTAATGCGTGGCAAGCCGGGCCGCGGCATCGGGACTGTTTTCCCGCATCAACAGAATCAGCCGTTCGGCTTCGTAGGATTCCAGCGAGCCTTTGGCGTACAGCGCCTGATAAATGCGCCTGGCGTTGCTGACGTCCTGCAGGCGCCACGCGAGTTCGGCCATCAGCCCCTGGTAAGCCCGGTCCTGTTGGGTGGCTGGCGTCTGGTGGCGTTGCAGGGTTTGATAGGCTGCAGCCATGTCGCCCCGGGCGATGAGGAGTGTTGCCAGACGGCTGACCTCGCCTGTGGACAGGCCGTGCTTCCGGTTCAGCCTGCGCAGGCTGGCGATAGCCGCGTCGGGCATGCCCAATCGTTCTTCCAGCCAGGCCTGCTGCTCGAGCAGGATCCTGCGCGGAGACTTTTGATACGCCTGCTGAAGAAATTCCACGCCTTTGCGGGCTTCGCCCATGGCCTCAAATGCCTGTACCAGACGCAGCAGACGCACATCGTTCAGGCGGCCCTGCTGGTGTTCATGCAGCAGCGCCAGCACGACTGTTTCTTCGTCGAACAATCCCGGCCCCAGGCGCAGCATGGCTTGCCAGGCCTGTTCGTTGTTCTGGCGCACAGCGAGATAGCGCCACTGTTCCAGCGCAATGGCGGGCTTGCCGTCCCATTCCGCTACCCTGGCCAGCCGTTCACGCCAGCCGTCGTTGTCCGGCGCCTGCCTGACCGCTGCCGCCGCCACGACATAGGCGTTGGGGACGTTGCGGTTGGCGAGAAAGACGTCGTAGCCCAGACGGTAGATTTCGTCGTCGAAAGGCAGCTGGGGTTGCTGGCTGGCCGGCTTGAATGCGGCAGCGGCGCGTGGCGGCTGACTGCCTGGCAAGCGTGCCCAGCAAGTGGTGCGGCTGCGCTCTTGGCAGTCGGGATGTTGCTTCGATATGCCCAGGGCATCGCTCAGCGCTGGCGAGGAGACAGGCTGTGTGTATCCGGCAGCCAGATAGATCCGCCCGCCCAGCTCGGCATAACGCAACAGCTTGCGCACATAAAATTCGGCACGGTCATTCCGGTTCGCTGCCTGGGCCAGTCGCACCATGAACAGCAGCATGTCGGGTTCGCCTGCCAGATTGCCGAGCTGGTTTTCAGCCTGGTCGAGCGCTTCGGCGGGGAGGTTGCCGGACTGGAGCGCACGCACGCCTGCCTGGAAACTGGTTTTTTGCTGAGTGAGCGCTGGATGCAGATGGCGTACTTCAAAGTACAGGGCTGCGGCTTCCCGATAGCGGCCCAGCGAGAGCGCAGTCCGGGCCGCTTTTTCCAGCCACTTCAGCCGGGATGCCGGGTCTGCATCCTTGGCCAGGCGGCGATACAGCCGGATGGCCTGGTCGCTCGCGCCATAGGCTGCAGCTTTTTCCGCCAGGGCTTCACGCGCCCGGGCATCAAGAGGCAGTTCGCCGAGTGCGGCCAGCGCCTGGTGCAAGGCGGGGAGCGCGTGTTGTCTGGGCAGGCTGCCGGTTGGGTGGATGAATGTCTGTTGTTCACGCAACTTGAGTAGCGCCTGTGCAAGCTGAATGCGGATGGCGGGATCGTTTTGATGCTGCAATTCCAGTATCAGCTGCTCGGCTTCCTGCAACTGGTTGGCATCGATTTGCATCAGTGCGCGCTTGAGCTGGAGCTGGGCGTTCCCCGGGTCGCTTTTCAGCAGGTTCAGCAGATAGTTGCGGCTGAGCGGGTCCTGTCCATTGGTGTGCATGATTTCATCGATCAGCCGGGTGCGCGGATAGAGCAGTGCCATGACCGCGATGATCAGTAGCGTAAAGATCAGGATCCTGGGCCAGCTTAAAAGTCGCAGCCGCTCCTTGCGGCCCTGGGGCAGGGTGTAGGTCTTGTTGCGTATGGATTTAGGGAGCACCGGTTTATTGGGCACAGCGCACCTCGATGTGGGCGGTGCGGGCGGCGAGGCTCAGGGACGCGTATCCATTTGCTTTGCGCTGCAGTGCGGCAGGGCGGCCATCGACCAGAACGGTGCACTGTCCGACGCCTCCCAGTTCCACCTTCAGGGGCTGGGCGGCGTTAAACGTCCAGCCGGATTGGGAAGGGCTGATGCGCCCGTTTGCGCGGGCGAGCCAGGGCCGGTTGGCAGGCTGCCCGGCCAGGACCAGCAAGCTTGAGGGGGCACCGGCAAGATGCACATAGCGGGTGTCGCCTTCATCCCACCAGCCGAGGATGTTCTCGCTGCGCGCGAGATCGGGATAGCCCATGCGCCTGGGGATACGCAGCGTGCGGGTTTCGCCGCCGCCCGCGATACGCCAGCCATCCCCTTCGCGGGCGAGGGTCTGCTCGTTGAAATCAAGCACCTTGCGGGCATAGGCCGAGGCATGCAATGGCAACACCGGCTGGCTCAGCGCCCAGTCGTATACCTTTTTAAGCGCCTTGAGTGACGCCGGCTTGCTGGCCGAGTAGGTGTGGTAATAAATGTTGATGGGCTTGAGACGCAGGGGCTTGTCCGTGAGCTGGAAGGTTTCGATCGCGCGCTCGTAGCCATAGAACGGCCCGGTCCACAGGCTGGTGTACATGTTCTCGTTCTGGTTGGGCGCGTAGACCTGGAAAATTCCGTCCCTGGGTATGCCCAGCGGAGCGACGGCGGTGAGCGTGGGGTTCATGCGGGACATGGTGGTATCGCCGCCGTTCATGTTCAGCAGATTGCCCTGATAGGTTTTTTCCAGCGTGGTCTTGTCGGGGTTGCACTCGCCTGTCCAGAGAAACATCCCGCAGTGTTTTCCTGCGGGCAGCAGGCTTTCAACGTATTTCACCGACCCGCTGATTTCACGGTCGACATCGTAGGCATAACCGGGGATGGCCAGGTTGTAGCCTTCATTTTCGCTGCCTGCTGTGAGCTTCTCCCAGCGGAATGGATGGGAAAAGGAATGGCTCGCGGCCTCGACATGCGGCAAGGCAAATATCTTGCGGGCGATCGGTTCAAGTGTGCCGACAAGTTTTGGGTACAGCCCGTCTTTCGCTATCTCGCCTTCAATGACGGAGACCGTGGTGGGCAGGGTGTAGCGCTGCAGAATTTCCCGATACAACACGTCGGCTGCCCACGGCGAGCCGGGAAATTCGGCCTTGCTCGCAAATCCATCGCCATCGATGTGTGTGATCAGCAATCGCTGGCCATTTTCCGTCGTGACATCCGGAACCGGAACATCGGGCAGCTTCAGCGCCTGCCTGAAAAATGCGATGGGGTTGATGACCCAGCTGGTGCTTACCCTGTCGTTCGGTCCCAGGCTGTTGACGACGAAAGGCGAGAGTGCGTATCCACCCCAGGGGGTGATGGCCACGGCATCCTGTGTGTCCTTGCCGTCGCTGGTCTGCAGCCAGACCTGGGCCTGGGGACCGGCCGCAAGCGGGAAGAATTCGTCTGTCAGCGGCAAGGGTGTGGTTTCGAATGCCGCCTCGGGTGTCGAGGCAAGCACATGAATGGCATTTCTGGCGGTGCGGGGCTGGTACTTGAATCCCAGCCGGCTTCCGGCCCTGCCGGCTAAATCAAAGCCGAAATAGCCCAGGGTGGCGATGGGTATGCCGTCCTCTGCCTGCTGCAACAGCCATTTCTCCAGTGCGGGGCCATTGCTCGTTTCGGTCGAGGTGAACCAGGTGACGATGCCGGCGTAGTGCCCGGCTGGCGATGCGTCGGGCAGGCCTTCAGTCTGGACGTTGCGGTACTCCGGGACGTAACCCAGGTAGTTGAGGGGCATGGCCGCATAGCGGTGCAGCTGGCTTTCCTTGAGTACGTCACCGTCCGGCTTCTCGTCATACAGCATCAATATCCTGCGCGGGAGGATTTCAAGCGCACCGACCCCCATGCCGGTCAGATGGCCATCGCTGACCCAGGGAATGAAGCCCTTCGCCCGGATCCTGGCGGCGATTTCGCGCGCCTGGGTGCGTTTGGCGGGCGGGGCGTAGTCGATCACGATGACCGGCAGCTTGTACGTGTCGCGTATCCGGACGAGTTGGCCCAGCAGCCACGAACGATCGTCTTCGCTTACCGCAACGTAACGATTTGAAGTGTTGTTCCAGGACTGGAACAGGGACTCGGCCGCAACGGCTGTGACCAGATCCTTGATATGGGGCAGGATTTCAAATCCGCGATTGACGATCAGGCGGGCGTCGGGGAAGCGCGATTTCAGCAGGTGGATTGCCTCGATCATGCCCTGCTCCTGTTTTTGCCGTGCTTCGGGCGTGGTGGCAATCAGGTGGTAGGAGTCCAGCGTGTCGAGGAAAAAGTTGCGATAGCCCTGTTTATGCAGCGGTGAGATCACTTCATCCACGAAGAACCGGGGCCAGCCCGCCGCAGACTGGTCAATCACACGGCTTTTCCAGGCGGGGTTGTCACCCCGCAGCCAGGTGGACGGCATTCTGGACATGTAGGGGCGTGTTGCATCGACTTCCCCGAGGCTGACATAGGCGAACAGCTTGTCCTGGTGCTGGGCAATGAGTTTGGGGTCGCTGAATTGAGCAGGCTCGACGACCCAGGTGTTGAATGCCTGCATCTCATGCGGAAAATTCGACGGCCCATAGTAGAAAGCAGGGCTGAACGCATGGCAGGGGTGACCAGGGAGGAGCACAAGCACGAGCAGCACGAACTGCCACAGTAGGCGTGGGCCGGGTCGGTAATGCGCAAAACGGGTTGAGATCAGGCTGATCATGTTTTTGGTATTGCGTACGCGTTATTCGAATTGTTGTTTCCCTTGAGGCACTGCTGGTAAAGCAAGGAGCGTGCTTGCTGCACATGATAAGGCGGAGTGGGTGTCTGGATATGTAATGGGAGTGTTAAAGAATGTAGTCGGGACGATGCGAAATGCTGATGCCGTGAGGATTCCAGGCGCTTGCTCGGGTGTCCTGGGTAAAACGCCGAAGTAAGCGGACTTTTTGCCGCTTATCGTGCGATTGAATTGACATCAGCATGTCTAGGATGCAGTCATCGCAAAAAGGCTTTGCGGCTCGGTCAGCAAAGTAAGAGGTGACGAACATGATGACTCAGCTGGACAACATGCTGAATTTCCACGCACAGGCGCTGAAGGTGCGCGACCAGCGCCAGCAGGTGCTGGCGTCCAACATCGCCAACGCCGACACGCCCAACTACAAGGCGCGTGACCTGGATTTCAGGACGACGCTACAAGGCGCGCTCAAGGGCACGGCGGCGTCCGGTGGCGTTGCCATGGCCACCACGGCGCCTGGTCATTTGAAGGGCACCCCCGGCATGACGGCCAACGCGAGCCTGCAATACCGCACCCCCGCACAGGGCAACATTGACGGTAACACGGTGGATATGGATGCAGAGCGTGCCGCCTTTGCGGAAAACACTGTTCACTATGAATTCAACCTGACGCGCCTGAGCCAGCAGATCAAGGGCTTGCTGGCCGCGATTCAGGGATAAGGAGTCAGGCGCATGTCTCTGTTCAATATTCTCAACGTGGCTGGTTCGGCCATGAATGCCCAGTCGCAACGGCTTAACACGGTTGCCAGCAACCTGGCCAATGCCGATAGCGCAACCAGCGCCAATGGCGAGGTCTACAAGGCCAAGCAGGTGGTGTTTTCCGCCATGCCGGTCGGCGAAAACGGGGCAACCGGCGTGAATGTGGCGGCGGTGGTCGAAGACCAGTCGCCGATGAAAGTGGTGTACGACCCCAAGAACCCGCTCGCCGATGAAAAGGGCAATGTGACCATGCCCAATGTCAATGTCGTCGAGGAAATGGTCAACATGATTTCCGCCTCGCGTTCGTATCAGTCCAACGTGGAAATGATGAATACAACGAAAACCCTGTTGCTCAAGACCCTGACGCTGGGTCAGTGATCACTGAACAATTAACCAAGGACACGCCATGACAACCGTACAAGACAGCAGCAATGTCACCAATCTGTTTGGTGCTGGAGCATCAAGTACAACCACGAGCAGTGCACAGGAAACCGAAAATCGTTTCCTGAGCCTGCTGGTTGCGCAGATGCAAAACCAGGACCCGCTGAATCCGATGGACAACGCGGAGGTGACCAGCCAGATGGCCCAGCTTTCGACCGTGCAGGGCATCGAGGACATGAACAGCAAGATTGAAGCGTTGACGGCCAGCCTGGGGCCCAATCAGATGTCGCAGGCGGCCAACCTGATCGGCCACGGGGTGCTGGTGCCGGGCGATACGCTTAATCCTGCTCAGTTCCAGGATGTCATCGGTTTTGAATTGTCGCGGCCGGCAGACAGCGTCAATGTCAGCATCCAGGATGCATCGGGCAATCTGGTTCGCAGCCTGAATCTGGGACCACGTGATGCAGGCGTGAATGCGCTGGCCTGGGATGGGCTGACCAACACGGGCACCACGGCCGCAGCGGGCGAGTATCAATTCTCGGTTGAAGCCGTTCAAGGCGGGCAAGCCGTCAGCAACACCACGTTGAATCTGAATGTGGTGAGCAGTGTTTCGCAAAACAGCCAGGGTGTGCAGCTCAATCTGGCAGACAACAAGAGTGTGGGTTACGCCGATATCCGGCAAATTTTCTGAGTTGATCAGAGTCGGTCTGGTGTGATCCACCAGCGTCTTCATTAAGGAGAAAAACATGAGTTTTCAGCAAGGATTAAGCGGCCTCAATGCAGCAGCCAAGAATCTGGATGTCATCGGCAACAACGTGGCAAACTCCGGCACGGTCGGGTTCAAGCAGTCGCAGGCCCAGTTTGCCGATGTGTATGCCAATTCGCTCACCGGCGCCGGTGGTTCGAATGCCGGCATCGGCACCAAGGTGGCACAGGTGACCCAACTGTTCACCCAGGGCAATATCACTTCCACCAACAACCCCCTTGATATGGCGGTCAACGGCGGTGGCTTCTTCCGCATGGAAACCAATGGCGAGATTGCCTACCAGCGCAATGGCCAGTTCCAGCTCGACAAGAACGGCTACATCGTCAATCCGACCGGCGGCAAACTGACGGGCTATACGGCGAACGCCAGCGGCGTGCTGTCGACCGGTGCGCCGTCACCGCTGAGCATCAACACCTCCGACCTGGCCCCGCAGATCACCACCGAGATGGATGCTGTGCTCAACCTGGATTCAGGCAAGACAGCGATCGATGTGGCGGTTACACCGTTCAACATGAATGACTCGACCACCTTCCATAATTCGACCGCGGCGCAGGTTTACGACAGCCTGGGCAATGCCCAGACGCTGCAAACGTATTATGTGAAACGGCCGTCTGGCGCTTGGGATGTGTACGCGTCCAGCGATGGAACGCAGATCGGTGCAGGTCCGGTTGCCTCCCTGAGCTTCACCGCCACTGGCGCCCTGTCGACCCTGATGCCGCTTGCAGCCATCAACGTTCCGGCTACGGCAACGGGGGCCACCACGCCGTTCCCCATTGCCTTCGATTTCACCGGTACCACCCAGTTCGGCTCGACGTTCAGCGTCAACTCGCTGAAGCCGGACGGCTACGCTTCGGGCCGGCTGTCGGGCTTCAACATCGGTGCCGACGGCGTGATTCTGGGCCGCTATACCAATGGCGAGTCGGCCGTGCTGGGCCAGGTGGTGCTGGCGAATTTCGCCAACCCCAATGGCCTGCAGCCACTGGGCAATAACATGTGGGCCGAGAGTGCGACTTCGGGCGCCGCGCTGGTAGGCACCCCCGATTCTGGAGGCCTGGGCGTTCTGCAATCCTCCGCGGTGGAAGATTCCAACGTCGACCTGACGGCCGAACTGGTCAATCTGATTACCGCGCAGCGGGTGTATCAGGCCAACGCGCAGACCATCAAGGCCCAGGATGCCGTGCTGCAAACCCTGGTCAACCTGCGTTAAGAATTGACCGGCTGATTGATTAAGGAGGCAGCATGGATCGCATGATCTACACCGCCATGACCGGCGCGAAGCACATCCTGGACAAGCAGGCGACGGCTTCGAACAACCTGGCCAACGCCACCACCACGGGCTTCCGTGCGCAGGTCGATCAGTTCCGGGCTGTGCCGGTGCAGGGCGCGCCCCTGCCGACGCGTGCCTTTGTGGTGGATTCCACCACCGGCAGCGACTTCCGGGCGGGCGCGATCCAGCATACGGGCCGCGATCTGGATATGGCGGTGCAGGGCCGTGGCTGGCTCGCGGTTCAGGCTGCAGACGGGTCCGAGGCCTATACCCGCAACGGCAGCTTGCGCATGGATGAGAACGGCATTCTGCAAACGCACAACGGCCTCAATGTGCTGGGCGATGGTGGGCCGATGTCGATTCCGCCAGGGCGCAATCTCGCCGTGGCCAAGGATGGCACGGTATCGCTGGTTCCGGACGGATCTGCCGCCACCGGGCTGACATCAATTGGCCGCATGAAGCTGGTCAACCCGAATGAAGCCGACATGGTTCGCGGGGATGACGGCCTGTTCCGGATGAAGGATGGAAAACCGGCGCCGGTCGATCCCAATGTGATGCTCATCGGCGGGTCGCTGGAGTCGAGCAACGTCAACGTCGTCGACGAAATGGTCAACATGATTTCACTGGCACGCCAGTTCGAGATGCAGATGAAGTTGCTGCAACACGCTGAAAACAATGACAGCAAGGCAGCGCAACTGCTGAGCATGAATTGATAATGATTTTTCGTCCGCGAAGGACGCGAAGAAACGCGAAGGTAAGTTCAAAGGGTTTTCCTTCGTGGCCCTTCGCGTCCTTCGCGGATGAAATAAAACCGTTTAAAACTAAGGAGCCGACATGATTCGCTCACTATGGATTGCCAAAACCGGTCTGGATGCGCAGCAAACGCAGATGGACGTGATTTCCAACAACCTCGCCAACGTCAGCACCAGTGGCTTCAAGCGCGCGCGTGCGGTGTTCGAGGACCTGCTGTACCAGACCGTTCGTCAGCCCGGTGCACAGTCGTCCGAACAGACGCAACTGCCGTCTGGTCTGCAGATTGGTACCGGTGTGAAGCCGGTGGCGACCGAGCGCATCTTTACCCAGGGCAACCTGCAACAAACGGGTAATTCCAAGGATGTGGCGATTCAGGGTAACGGCTTTTTCCAGGTATTGATGCCGGATGGCACCACGTCCTACACGCGTGACGGTTCGTTCCAGTCCGATGCCAATGGCCAGCTGGTGACCTCCAGCGGCTACGCGGTGCAGCCGGCCATCACCATTCCGGCCGATACGCAAAGCCTGACCATTGCACGCGATGGCACCGTATCGGTGCAGCAGGCTGGCTCGGCCACACCGGTCACGATTGGCACCCTGCAACTGGCGACATTCATCAACCCGGCTGGATTGCAGAGCCTGGGCGAGAACCTGTACGGCGAAACCGCCGCATCGGGGACGCCGAGTTCCAATGCGCCGGGCAGCAATGGCGCGGGCGTGCTGAACCAGGGCTACGTCGAAACTTCGAACGTCAATGTGGTGGAAGAGCTGGTCAACATGATCCAGACCCAGCGCGCCTACGAGATCAACAGCAAGGCGATTCAGACATCCGACCAGATGTTGCAGCGTCTGACCCAGCTTTGAGGCGAATCATGAACAGGCTGAGTAAATTTGGGTGGGTGGGGGTGCTGCTGGGACTGGTGGGGTGCAGCACGACGCCGTCCTCTATCGTGCAGCAGCCCACCACTGCGCGCCCGCAGGCGCAGCCTGTCCAGACTGCCGGCAATGGCACGATTTACCAGGCAGCGACGTATCGGCCGATGTTTGAAGATCGCCATGCACGCCACGTCGGCGACATTCTGACGATCGCCATCAACGAAAAAACCCAGGCCAGTAAAAAAGCCTCGTCCACGGGTGAGAAAACCGGTGAGGTCGATACTTCGATTGGCAACATCACCGGACTGCCGCTCAAGATGCTGCAGGGACTGGGCGTGAGCGCCACCTCGTCGAATACTTACGACGACAAGTCCGAGGTCAACTCGGGCAACAATTTCACCGGCAATGTGACCGTGACCGTGGTTGAGGTATTGCCTAACGGCAACCTGGTCGTCGCCGGTGAAAAGCAGATTGCGCTCGACAAGGGCACCGAATTCATCCGCCTGTCGGGCGTGGTTCAGCCTGACACCATCCTGGCCGGCAATACCGTTCCCTCTTCCAAAGTGGCCGATGCGCGTTTCGAGTACCGCACCAGTGCCAATATCGACAAGGCTGAAATGATGAACTGGCTGGCGCGTTTCTTCCTCAGTGTCTTACCTTTATAGGGGGGTGCGCATCATGAGCATTCCACGTCTGATTTTTCTCGCGGCACTGCTGATAAGCGGTGGCGCACAGGCTGAACGCATCAAGGACATCGCCACGATACAGGGCGTACGGGTGAACCAGCTTGCCGGTTATGGCCTGGTGGTCGGCCTTGACGGTACGGGTGACCAGACCACGCAAACGCCATTCACCACCCAGAGCATCGTCGCCATGCTGGCGCAGATGGGCGTCAACATGCCACCGGGCGTCAACATGCAGTTGAAGAACGTGGCTGCCGTGATGGTGACCGCCGAGTTGCCGCCGTTCTCGCAGTCCGGGCAGACCATCGATATCACCGTGTCTTCAATTGGCAATGCCAAAAGCCTGCGCGGGGGCACCCTGGTGATGACACCGCTGAAGGGCGCGGATGGGCAGATTTATGCCATGGCGCAGGGTAGCCTGGTGGTCAGTGGTGCAGGCGCGGCGGCGAACGGCAGCCAGGTGCAGATCAATCACTCAAGCGTGGGGCGCGTTCCGGCTGGCGCGACAATCGAGCGCCGGGTGGCCACCGCGCTGGGCGATTCGGATTCGATCAATCTGGAATTGCGGCAAAGCGATTTCACCACGGCCAGCCGGGTCGTGGATGCGGTGAACACGCGTTTCGGCAAGGATACCGCCCGGGCAATCAATGGCCGGGTCATCCAGGTGCGCACGCCGGCTGGCGAAAGCGAGCGTGTCACGTTCCTGGGCGCGATCGAAAGCCTGGATGTCAGCCCGGCCCAGGCCATGGCCAAGGTCATCATCAACGCTCGCACCGGCTCGGTGGTGATGAACCGTGCCGTGATGCTCGATCACAGTGCGGTCTCGCACGGCAATCTGTCGGTAGTGATCAGCTCCGAGCCGGTAATCAGCCAGCCCGCGCCGCTATCCAAAGGTGAAACGGTGGTGACCGCAAGATCGCAAATCGAAATCCGCCAGCAGCCGGGTGAGGTCATGCTGCTCAAGAACAGCGCATCGCTGTCCGACGTGGTGAAAGCGCTCAATTCCATCGGTGCCACGCCGCAGGATCTGCTGGCCATTATTCAGGCCCTGAAAGCGTCCGGCGCGCTGCGGGCCGAACTGGAGGTGATCTAAAGTGGCTATCGGCGGTGCTGACCTCTCTTCCAGGTTTGCGCTCGATGTCCAGGGCGTCAACCAGCTCAAGCTCGAGGCCAAGCAGTCCTCGCCCGAGGCGCTGAAAGCGGCCGCACAACAGTTCGAAGCGGTGTTCATGAACATGCTGATGAAAAGCATGCGTGAAGCGACGCCGCAGGACGGCATGTTCGATAGTGAACAGACCCGCATGTACACCTCGATGCTGGACCAGCAGCTGACCCAGCGCATGGCCAGCCGTGGCATTGGCCTGGCCGACGTCATGGTGCGCCAGCTTTCCACCGCAATCGGGATGCCGGCTGCTGGCGAAGCTGAAGTGCCTGGTACGGGTGCCACGACCCAGGGCATGCCCCTGAATGCGCCAGCGCAGCCCTTGCCGGCTGCCGTGCGTAACAGCGATGCGCCTGCTCATGTCGAGGCTTTTGTGCAGCGTGTCCTGCCGCATGCCCAGGAGGCAAGCGCCAGCACCGGTATTCCGGCCCGGTTCATGATGGGGCAGGCTGCCCTGG
>JANJUT010000226.1 GCA_024710445.1 Thiobacillus sp. | reverse complement strand
ATTTTCCGGGTGAGTCGTGTGCTGGAAGCAACCACCCCGGATCCGATGTTGCTGTCATCCATTGGTCAAGGTGTGATGCAGGCACAACAGCGTGCAGACATGAAGGCGATGGTGACGCTGATTACCTCGAGCCAGAAGGTCACGATCAAGCCAAATGCGATTGAGGGTCGATAAATAAATCAGGCAGACAATAAAAAACGCGCCGGTCAGCGCGTTTTTTATTGTCTGCCATCAGGGCTAGTCATCGCCGGCGCCGGCGGTGGTGTTAAACCCTGCATCAACGTAGGTGATTTCCCCAGTCATGCCGGAAGCCAGGTCGCTCATCAGGAAGGCTGCCACATTGCCCACTTCCTCGATGGTGACGTTGCGACGCAGCGGTGCGTTCTTGGCAACAACGTCGAGCTTTTCGTTGAATTTGGCGATTCCGCTGGCGGCCAGCGTTCTGATCGGGCCGGCTGACACCGCGTTGACGCGTATGCCTTTGGGACCCAGGCTCTGTGCCATGTAATAGACATTGGATTCAAGGCTGGCCTTGGCCAGGCCCATCACATTGTAGTTGGGGATGGAGCGGATGGCGCCCAGGTAAGTCAGCGTCAACACGGCGGCATTGCGGCCTTGCATCATCGGCAGCGCGGCCTTGGCCAGTGCTGCAAAACTGTATGAACTGATGTCGTGGGCAATGCGGAAGTTTTCGCGGGTGACGCAGTCGAGATAATCTCCGGCCAAAGCTTCCCGGGGCGTAAATGCAATCGAATGCAGGAAACCGTCCAGGCCGTCCCAGTGTTTGCCGAGTTCTGCAAATAGCGTGTCGATTTCCTCATCGCTGCCAACGTCACAGGGGAACACCAGTTCGGAGCCGAATTCCTTGGCAAATTCAGTGACCCGGTCCTTGATACGCTCATTCTGGTAGGTGAAGGCCAGTTCGGCGCCTTCCCGCTTGCACGCGGCCGCTACACCGTACGCGATGGAACGGTTGGATATCACACCGGTGATCAGCAAACGTTTTCCTGCAAGAAATCCCATGATGGTCTCGAAGAGTGGAGTTGTCCGAGATTATAACGGCTGACGTTGGTGACGTGCTTGGGTACACTGGCGAGATGAAGCGTATTGGGGCTATTTTGTTGAAAACCGTTCTGCTGGGAATCAGCCTGAGCCTGGTGGCTGGATGCTCCGACAGCTGGAACAACCCCTATCCGGAAGCCACAGAACAGGCCAATACCGTTTACAGTGCTTTTGCCGAGCGCCCCAAGCATCTGGATCCGGCCCGTTCCTACAGTTCGAACGAAGTTGAATTCACCGGCCAGATTTATGAGCCGCCGCTGCAATACCACTTTCTTATGCGCCCCTATACGCTGATTCCGCTCACGGCAGAGCAGGTGCCACAGCCGCGATACCTTGATGCAGCCGGCAAAGCGTTGCCGGGCGATGCACCATCCGCCCGGATTGCCGAAAGCGTGTACGACATCTCCATCCGCCCCGGTATCCGCTATCAGCCGCATCCGGCTTTTGCACGCGATGCAGCGGGGCGTTATCGCTACCATGCCCTGGCCGTCGCTGATGTGGCTGCCAAAGTCAAGGTCAGTGATTTTGAGCACACGGGCACGCGCGAACTGGTCGCGGCCGATTATGTCTATCAGATCAAGCGCCTTGCCAATCCCCGGCTCAGTTCACCGATCTTTGGGCTGATGGCCGAGCACATCGTCGGTCTGAAGGCATTGGGTGAATCGCTGGAAAAGACGCTCAAGGCGCAATCCGATGCGGTATTGAATCTGAATGACTATTCTTTGGCCGGTGCCGAGGCGGTGGATCGCTACACCTATCGCATCCGCATCAAGGGCAAGTACCCGCAGTTCATCTACTGGCTGGCCATGCCGTTTTTTGCACCGGTCCCGTGGGAGGCCGATGTGTTTTACGCCCAGCCGGGCATGGCGGAAAAGAACCTGACGCTTGACTGGCAACCGGTGGGAACCGGCCCCTTTTATCTGGCGGAAAACGATCCCAATCGCCGCATGGTATTGAAGAAGAACCCGAATTTCCATGGCGAAACCTATCCCGCAGACGGCGATGCGGCTGATCGGCAAGCCGGCTTGCTGGCTGATGCCGGCAAGCCGCTACCACTTGTGGACGCGGCGGTATTCAGTCTGGAAAAGGAAACCATTCCCTACTGGAGCAAGTTCCTGCAGGGCTACTATGATAGTTCCGGCATCAGCTCAGACAGCTTCGACCAGGCCGTTCAGTTTTCGGCGGGTGGCGATCCGCAGTTGACCGACGGCATGCGCAAACAGGACATTCACCTGGTCACCACCGTGGCGGCATCAATCTGGTACGTCGGTTTCAACATGCTCGACCCGGTGGTGGGCGGTCTGGGCGAGGATCGCCAGAAGTTGCGGCAGGCGTTGTCCATCGCATTCGACTACGATGAGTTCATTTCCATTTTCCTGAATGGCCGTGGCATTCCCGCGCAGGGGCCGATCCCGCCCGGCTTGTTTGGCTATGTCGATGGCGTGGCGGGTTTGAATCCGTATGTGTATGAAAACCAGGCAGGCCGGATCGAGCGGCGTTCAATTGAGACAGCGCGCAGGTTGCTGGCCGAGGCGGGCTACCCCAATGGCCGCGATGCCCAAACCGGCGCACCGCTGGTGCTGTATTTCGACACCATGGCCTCCGGCCCCGATGCCAAGTCGCGGCTCGACTGGATGAAGAAACAGCTCGACAAGCTCAATGTGCAACTGGTGGTGCGTGGAACCGATTACAACCGCTTCCAGGACAAGATCCGCAAGGGTAATGCGCAGCTGTTCGAATGGGGCTGGAATGCCGATTACCCCGATCCGGAAAACTTCTTTTTTCTGCTGTACGGGCCGCACAAGAAAGTCGCCAGCGGCGGCGAGAATGCGGCCAATTACGATAACCCTGAATTCAATCACCTGTTCGAGCGCATGAAGGACATGGATAACGGCCCCGAGCGCCAGCAGGTGATCGACGCCATGCTGGAGATCGTGCGGCGCGATGCGCCGTGGATCTTCGCCTACTATCCCAAGTCGTTCGGCCTGCGCCACGGCTGGGTGCATAACGTCAAACCCAACCTGATGGCCAACAACACGCTCAAATACCGGCGCGTCGACCCGGCGTTGCGCGATACCCGGCGCGCCGAATGGAACCGGCCGGTGCTGTGGCCGATTGCCCTGCTGGTGGGTGGAATGGTGGTTGTGATTGCGCCGGCCGTGATCGCCTGGCGCCGTCGTGAAAGGAAAACCGCCTGATGCTGGCCTACATCCTGCGCCGTCTGCTGTATGCGATTCCGATCCTGATCGGGGTGAACCTGCTGACCTTTGTGCTGTTTTTCGTCGTCAACACGCCCGACGACATGGCGCGGTTGCAACTCGGGGCCAAGCATGTGACGCCGGACGCCATCGAGCGCTGGAAGGTCGAGCACGGCTACGACAAGCCATTGTTGTTGAATGTCCAGGCCAGCGGCAGTGCGCAGCTCACCGACACGATTTTCTTCCAGCACTCGGCCGCGATGTTCGTGTTCGAGTTCGGCAAGGGCGACGATGGCCGTAACATCGGCAATGAAATCCGCACCCGCATGGGGCCGAGCCTGGCGATTGCGCTGCCGGTGTTCGTCATCGGCTTGCTGGTCAACATCACCTTCGCCCTGCTGATGGTGTTTTTTCGATCCACCTATCTCGACTTGTGGGGGGTGGTGCTGTGCGTGGTGCTGATGTCGATATCGGGCTTGTTCTACATCATTGCCGGGCAGTTCTTCATCGCCAAGCTGTGGAACCTGTTGCCAATTTCGGGCTTTGCCGGTGGTATCGATGGCTTCCGGTTC
>JANJUT010000176.1 GCA_024710445.1 Thiobacillus sp. | reverse complement strand
CTATGCAACCAGCGTGACACGGTTGATCTCCTGCAAGGTGGTTTCGCCCCGCCCCACCATCTCCAGCGCAATGTCGCGCAGAAATCGGGTGCCATTGCGGGCCGCCGCCTCGCGAATGATGCGGATCGGCTGGCGGGCGATGATGGCTTCACGGATTTCGTCATTCAAGAACAGGATTTCACCGATGGCGCGACGTCCCTTGAAGCCGGTGCCACGACAATGGCCGCACCCCTGCCCGGACCGGAATTTCATGCTCAGTGCCTGCTCGGGGGGAATGCCGGAATCTGCCAGCACACGCGCATCGGGCCGCTCATCGATGGCGCAATGCGGACAGCTCACTCGCAGCAGGCGCTGCGCCATGATGCCGTTCATGGCGGAAACAAAGCTGTAGGGGTCAACCCCCATGTGGATGAAACGGCCGATGACATCGAACACATTGTTGGCATGCACCGTGGTGAACACCAGGTGCCCCGTGAGCGCTGACTGCACCGCGATCTGCGCGGTTTCAGGGTCGCGGATTTCCCCTACCATGATCTTGTCGGGGTCATGGCGCAGGATGGAACGCAGCCCACGGGCAAAGGTCAGCCCCTTCTTCTCGTTGACCGGAATCTGCAGCACGCCGGGCAGCTGGTACTCGACCGGATCCTCGATGGTGATGATCTTGTCCTGTCCATGGTTAATCTCGGTGATCGCCGCATACAGCGTGGTGGTCTTGCCTGAGCCGGTGGGCCCGGTTACCAGAAGCATGCCGTAGGCTTCACTGGCCAGACGGCGCAACTGGGTCAGCGTGTGTTCGTCGAAGCCGAGATAGTCAAGGCGCAGCCCCTTGATCTGGTCGGACAGGGTTTCCTTGTCGAGAATGCGCAGCACTGCATCCTCCCCCAGAATACTGGGCATGATGGACACGCGGAAATCCACCTCGTGCCCGCGCACCGACACCCTGAAGCGTCCATCCTGCGGGATGCGACGCTCGGCGATGTCGAGTTCCGACATGATCTTGATGCGGGAAATCACCTGCTCCGCCTGCTCCAGCCCCACCAGCGACCCGACGGTGGTCAGCACGCCATCGATGCGGTAGCGGATACTGAGTCCACTCGGCGTCGTCTCCAGATGGATGTCACTGACAGATGCTTTCAGCGCATCGTAGACGGTGGAGTGAACCAGCTTGACCACCGGGCTGGTGTCTTCACTGATGGTTTTGAATGACAGGTCCGCGGCACCGCTTTCCGCGATGGGATCGCGACTGCCGCTGGTCAGCAGGCTATCCATGGCATGCAGTGTTTCCTCGTGCCGCGACAGATAGGCTGCCACATCGGCACGATGCGCAAGGCGCCAGCTGAAACGAGTGGGCACGCGCTGTTCCGCCCATGTATGCATGTCGATATTGAACGGGTCACCCATGATCAGAACCAGTGAGCCGGTCTCGTCACGCAGTGCCAGACACTCGCGTTCCAGCGCTTCGGAGAATGGCAATACGTCAAAGGCAGGAGACATCCGGTGCAGAT
This sequence comes from Thiobacillus sp., assembly GCA_024710445.1. GTDB lineage: Bacteria > Pseudomonadota > Gammaproteobacteria > Burkholderiales > Thiobacillaceae > Thiobacillus. The sequence goes on along the minus strand of JANJUT010000176.1, from coordinate 5,205 downwards.
CCTCCATGGACGCAGGGGCGTAATGCAATGTCGTCGCCAGCGTCCGTACAAAGCATTGCGGGTCAAGTCCGGACTGTTCCTCCAGAACCGCCACCGTGGCACGCCGAGATTCTTGTGCCATGTTGCGTGCCATGCGTACCGCCTCCGGAGAAAACCCCTGCCCGGAACTGACATCAATAATGGGCTCGGCCATGTTCACTGGATGCTCCCCGCAAGTTCAAAAATCGGGAAATACATCAGCACCACGATGCCGCCAATGATCAATCCGATGAACATCATCAACAACGGTTCGAACAGCTTGGTGAAGCGTTCCATCCAGCGTGCGGTCTCTTCTTCGTAAAATGCTGCGATGCGCTCCATCATGTCGCCCATGCGCCCGGTGCGCTCACCCACGCGCAGCATGCGCAGCGCCACCGGGGTGGTGAGTCCGTATTGCTCCATGGCGCCTGAGAGCGCATGGCCTTCACGGATACTCGATGAGGCCAGCGCCAACTGGCCGCGCAAGGACGTTTCCAGCAGGTCGGAGACCATCTGCAACGAGGTTACAACCGGCATGCCGCCACGTAGCAACATGCCTAGCGAGCGGTAAAATCGCGCAAGCTGATAAACATGCAGCCGCCTGCCCAGGCTGGGCAGCTGCCAAAGCCTGCTCACCAGCCACTGTTTGCTGGCGGGACGCGTAGCGGTGTAGATCAATCCGGCCAGCACCAGCAAGGCGCCCGCCAGAATGGCCGCCCCGTTGACATCCAGCAGTTGTCCCCAGCGCATCAGCAGCCGCGACATGAGCGGCAAGTCACCGCCGATATCGGCATAGATATGGCTGAAACGCGGCACCACATACACCATCAGAAAAAGGGTAACCAGAGTGCCAACCCCAGCCAGCATCAGCGGATAGATCGAGGCGCTGACCACCTGCCGCCTGACGGCATCCATCTGCGACTGGTAAGCCACGTAGCGCGATAGCGCTTCGGGCAGCGCGCCGGTTTTTTCACAGGCGCGTACGGTTGCCACATACAACAGCGGAAAGTTTGCCGACGCATGCTGCAGCGCATAGGAAAAAGTATGGCCCTCGTTGAGACTGGCAATAATCTTCGTGAGCGTTTTGCGTATCTCGGGCTGCAACTCTTTTTCGGCCAGCGCTTCCAGTGACTCCATCAGCGACAGCCCTGCTTCCAGCAGCGCCAGCAGTTCCTGGCTGAACAGAATCAAGGGAAACCTGTTCGAACCGGGTTTGCGCCATGCAGGCCAGCCGGATTCCGGTTTGACAGAAATAACCGAATATCCCTGGCTCTGAGCCTGCCCCGTGGCATCGACAACATCCACCGCATCGAGCGCCAATGCCGTCAACTCATTTTCATTGCTTAATACCTTGACCTCATAGCGCATGATGTCTCCCTCACAATGGATGACGGACTGTCTGCCCGGCTGGCCACACATGCATGGCCGGCTTCCAGCTCGTGACCGCGGTATGCTGTTCCTCGCCACCCGGACTGCCATCCTTGCCGTAAAACCGCAAGCCGTGTCCCGCTAATCGTCCGGCATGATGGATCCCTATGCGTTGCAACAAAGGTCCGAAGGTCGTGCTTTACTCAAGGGCAGTCCATCTGACTTCGTTGGCGGGATGCCCAGCGACGGTAGTCAACACCTTGCCGGGTACATTGATCATGGCTCGCGCAGTCATGGCATACAGCTTTCCCATCCGATCCAGCCCGCCTCCAAGCGAATGTGTAGCACTACAGTTCTCATAACCGCGGCATGGTTTGACTGTAGCGTGATGGATGCAGACTGAATCTGGGTGGATCACCTTATTCGCTGCTACGCCTTACACTGTATTTGGCAGGCAGGTGAACTACGTAGATCGTTTTCCGGCGTCATGAGCAGAATTCACGTCACCGGGCTGGCAGGCTTGCGCTGGCGTGCATTCTGGCAAGAGGAGAGGTGGTGTTGAAGCCGTGGATGCGGTTGACTGTCCGAACCATGACTTCATGGGCTCGAACCTTATTCCGGGCCAGTCATTTCTGGCATTGGATAAAGGTTTTACCTGCTTGTTCGCTGCTTGCCATGGGCTGTTTTCGAATTTCACGCCCACCAGCGAAAAAAGCGCAGGAATCCATAGGCACCACGACAATTGAGATCAATGCCTGGCGAGAGAATACGCAAGCCATTTGGCAATCCGATACTGTTGGTGGAAACATTGCATGCAGTTGCCCAAGGGACAATTCCGGCAACCGCTATTGAAGGCAGCTTTTATTCGAGGGGCCACGAGACCCGGATGGACGTCCCGCTTTCCGGACTGGATTCGAGATGATAGCTGCCGCCGGACAGGGCCGCACGCTCCCTCATGCTGAACAAACCGAGGCCTCTGCATTCGCCGGGACTGACAACGATGCTGGCGGGATCGAATCCGCGGCCATTGTCCTGAATCAGCAGATGCAGCACATCATCCGCTCGATACAGGCTGACCCGCACCCGATCGGCGGCCGCATGCTTGAGGATATTATTGGTGGCTTCCTGGATGATGCGATAAAGGGTGATTTTGAGCGGCTCTGGCACCTCCTGCTCCCTGACCAACAGCATCTTCTCGACCGCAATGTGGCCACACACCGCCTCAAACTCGCGGAAAAACCAGGAAAGTGTCGGCAGAATACCCAGATCATCCAGGATCGAAGGGCGCAGCTCGGTGGCAACACGGCGCACATCGAGCAGGGCTTCCTTGATGTGCGCAGTGGTCTGCTGCAGCGAGGCGAGTGCGGTATCGATTGTTCCGCCAGCCACCTGTTCAGCAATGTTTTCAACCGAGAGCTTGATCAGGCTGAGTGACTGCCCCAGCCCGTCATGGAGATCCAGCGCAATCCGCCTCCGCTCTTCCTCCTGGATGGTCACCAGCAGACCGGACAGCCGTCGCAACTCGTCATGGGATTCGCGCAAGGCTTGCGCTGTCTGCACCTGTTCAGTGATATCCCTTAATATGGTCGAGAGCGTCTCAACCTGACCTTCTTCATTCCGATGCGCAATAATGACCTGCGAGGTATGACGTACACGGCCCGTACTGTCACGCAACCTGGATTCCCCACGCCACAAGCCATGCTGGATCGCAGACGGAATGGCCTCGTCCCATATCCGGTCCCTGACATCCTTGTCGCTGTGCTCGCACAGCTTCACCTGTGAAATGTCATCTCCAGGAGCCAGGCCCAGCACTGCGCGTCCTGCCGGATTCAGATAGAGCATGCGACCATCGGCATTGCTCATGGCAATGTAATCGGTTGTTTTTTCAATAATGGCCAACAAGCGCGCCTGAATTTTTTCGCTGTGTTCACGTTGTTGCGTTTCGTGACACGCCAGACACTCCAACTCCTCGTACAAGCGTTGACGCTCGGCCTCGGCTTGCTTGAAGCCACTGATGTCGCCCATCGTCACGACAGCATGCAGATCATCCGGCTCGCGGAATGGGTTAGGCGGCCTCATCAGCGGTTGTACGACGACCGTGAGGTGGCGCTTGAGGACCGGGTCGAACACTTCACATTCAGTGCGCTTCCCGTATGACAGCTTCGCTATCGCACTCAGCCAGAGCGCCTTGAAGTAGCAGCCGGGATCAACGCAATCCTGATGCAGGACATCGTGCAGATTCTGCCCTCTGACACCAGCAACCATCCCCAGCCCCCATCGTTCGATCGTTCGATTGACGTGGATAAGGTAACCTTCCCGATCCAGCAGGCAGATCAGTTGCGGCATCGAATCCGAAGCGGATTGCCACTGCTGTTTTGCTCTTTCCAATGCCTGTATGTCCATAGCCCCCCCCCGAGGGTTATACAAACTGAAGCCTGAAGCGTTGCACACGAAGTTGATCGCGCATTATCGGTATTTGGGTTGAGTGTAGTTCACCTTCACCTGAATAGCCTGATTTTGCAATTCATGCGAGCAGCCAGGGAATCCCTGAACAAACCCTCAGACAAGCCCGGCAGGAACGGCAAGCAGTTGATTTCGTCCATGCTGAACCTGTCGAACCACACAACACCAACTTTTTCAGTTGTTCCCCCTAATGCGATCGGGCCTAATGCGATCGGGCAATTTTTGATTTATCTTTTCCGGTTGATGCTTGAACAGCCTGCCTGGATACCTGTCGAGGTGCGATTTTCGGCCACAATATATTTAATTCGGCGCTAGAATCAAAAGGTGTTACGGTTTTTTCAGCCCCATTGCCGTATCAACCGTTATGACAACAGCCCTGGAAAACATAATAAAAAAAACATGCAACTGCGGATACAGGAAATTTCTGGTAACGATAATGTAGCCGGCCCCTGCCAGCACAAACCCGTTGATGAACGCTGCCTGTCCTGCATCCTGGACAGCTCCGATTATTTCAGCACCCTGAGCCTCGAGGTCAAGCGTGCCTTGCAGGAATTCCTGCAGTTCAAGTCATTCAATCGCCGTGCCCTGCTTTACCGGGAGGGTCGCGCCAGCGAGAACCTGTTCATCCTGCTGTCGGGCGAAGTCAAGGTATACAAATCCCTGCCCAACGGTCGCCTGCAGATACACAAACTGACCGTCATCCCCGGCGACCTGATTGCCTGCGAGGATCTCTTTCTCGACAAGTACAGCAGCTCTGCCGAGGCCATCAGCCCTGTCAATGTCTGCTTTCTGCCGAAAGCACATTTGCAGAAAATCATCAGCCGTCACCCGGAAATTCCGGACACCCTGATGCGCTCCATGGCGCGCAACCTCAATTCCTATATCCGCCACATCGCCAACCTCGGGCAGAAAAACGCCTTGGAGCGGGTTGCCTCCTATCTGCTGTTCCTGCACGAAACCCACCATGAACGTAATCTGCGCAGCGAGGTGCTGCGTGAATCCCTGACCCGCACCGAACTGGCCGACATGATCGGCGTGACCCAGCGCACCCTGATACGCAGCCTGAAAAAACTGGAAAGCGACAAGGTCGTCGCCCTGTCCAGGGATGGCTTCGTCATTCTCGACCAGAAGGCACTGGAATACCTGGGCGCAGGCGGCTAGTACGACAACCCACAAGTTTGCGTACATGCCGAGACGCGCATCCGCGCGCCGGGTGCGCGAAGCGAACCGCAGCCATAGTCGTTCCATGGCGAGGATGAGCGACAAAGCAATCGGCGATGCGGGGCCGTCGAACATAGCGAAATTTATGGGTTGTCGTACTAGGGCCTGTTCACACTAATTTCACTCCCCCGATCC
>JANJUT010000139.1 GCA_024710445.1 Thiobacillus sp. | reverse complement strand
CCTTGGTGGCGTAGCCGACGGCCTTCACATAGCGCGCGTCGAGATGTTCCAGTCCGGCGAGCAGGATGTCGCCGTGGCTGTCGCAATAGTCCTTGATTTCGACGATGGCCGGCGTGGCTTCGGACGCGTGGCCGAAAAATTCCAGGCACACGGTGCGGGTATGTGCTGGCAGCCGGTGCAGGATGAAGCGCGCCGAGGTGATCAGGCCGTCGCAGCCTTCCTTCTGGATGCCGGGCAGGCCAGCCAGGAATTTGTCGGTAACGTCCTTGCCCAACCCGGTCTTGCGGAAACGGGTGCCGGGAATGATGAGGATTTCCGGCGAGCCTTTTGGCGTTGTGCCATCGGCGGCAAAGCGGCGGATCTCGAAGGTGGCCGACGGCACGTCGTGGATCTTGCCGAGGTTGTGGTTCACCCGGCTGACTTCGACCCACTCGGCGTCCGGCGTCACCATGCGCCACGACACCAGGTTGTCCAGCGCCGTGCCCCACAGCACGGCTTTCTTGCCGCCCGCGTTCATCGACACGTTGCCGCCGATAGTCGAGGCGTCGGCCGAGGTCGGATCGACCGCGAACACGAGACCAGCCGCATCGGCCGCGTCCATCACCCGCTTGGTGACGACGCCTGCGCCGCAGTGAATGGTGGGGACTTCGAATTCCACGCCGGGCAGATGGCGCATCTCCACCGCGCTCAAGGCTTCGAGCTTTTCGGTGTTGATGACCGCGGCACGGTCGGTGAGCGGGACCGCACCGCCGGTATAGCCGGTGCCGCCGCCGCGCGGGATGATGGTCAGGCCCAGTTCGATCAGCCCCGCCACCAGCCGGGCCATTTCGGCTTCGGTGTCCGGCGTCAGTACCACGAACGGATATTCCACCCGCCAGTCGGTAGCGTCGGTGACGTGCGAGACGCGCGCCAGGCCATCGAACGAAATGTTGTCGCGCCGGGTGACGCCGCCGAGACGGCGCAGGATGCGGGTGCGCAGGCTGGCGGTGTCGTCGAACCAGGCCTCGAATTCGCGCACCGCGCGCGAGGCGGCGGTCAGCAGCTGGCCCACCAGTTCGTTGCCCTGGCGGCGTACCTCGATCTCGTGCAAACGGTGTCGCAGCGCATCGACCAGCATCTGCCGGCGCTTGGGGTTGTCGAGCAGATCGTCTTCCAGATAAGGATTGCGCCGCACCACCCAGATATCACCCAGCACCTCGAACAGCATGCGCGCCGAGCGGCCGGTCTTGCGTTCGCCACGCAGTGTGTTGAGCACGCCCCACGCGTCCGCGCCCAACAGGCGGATGACGATCTCGCGGTCGGAAAACGAGGTGTAGTTGTAGGGAATTTCGCGCAGGCGTGCGGTCATGCTGGGTTGTGTTCGGGCGTTGCCAGGGGCGATGCCGATTCCATTTGCTTCAAAGCCGGTATTTTACGGGATATGGGGAGAAGCCGTGAACGTTGACGCGATTACAATCGTGTCGTGCGCCGTGGCGCAAAAATGGGCGCAATAACCATCCAACATTCAGGGAAAACACCGTGGCCTCTGTCTATGATCTGAAACCCCGCTTCCAGGCGCTGCTGCGGCCGCTGGTCGATGCCCTTGCGGCGCGCGGGGTCACCGCCAATCAGGTAACGGTGGCCGCCATCGTGCTGTCGGTGATTGGCGGCGGGCTGATCGCCTGGCGGCCGTTCGAGACCTGGCCGCTGTTGCTGCTGCCGCTGATCCTGCTGCTGCGCATGGGCCTCAACGCCATCGACGGCATGCTGGCGCGCGAACATCACCAGCAATCCCGGCTCGGCGCTATCCTCAACGAACTTGGCGACGTGATTTCCGATGTTGCACTCTACCTGCCGCTGGCCTGGGTGCCGATGGTGTATGTGCCGCTGGTCGAAGGCATCGTGGTGCTGGCGGTCATGTCGGAAATGACCGGCGTGGTGGCGGTGCAGATCGGCGCGCACCGCCAGTATCAGGGGCCCATGGGCAAGAGCGATCGCGCGCTGTGGTTCGGTGCGCTCGGGCTGGTGCTGGGGCTGGGCGTGGCGCCGGGCAACTGGATCAACTGGGGACTGGGTGTGATGCTGCTCCTGCTGGGGTGGACGATATTCAACCGGGCACGCGCCGCGCTGAAGGAAACCCAGAATGCCGCTTAACCTGCAATACGCACTTTATGGAATTCTCGGCCTGCTGGTGCTCGGCACGCTCATCATTGGCTTGAAACGCCAGTTCAAACCCGGCCCTGGCGACCACGAACTGTGGCTGCGCATGCGTTCATGGTGGGTGATGGCCGGGCTGTTCATCCTCGCCATCGCGGTCAACCGCCAGCTATCTATTGTCTTCTTCGCCCTGGTGAGCTTTCTCGCGCTCAAGGAATACTTCAGCATCATCCCCACCCGGCGCGCCGACCGCCGCGTGCTGTTCTGGGCCTACCTCGCCATTCCGCTGCAATATTTCTGGGTGAGCGAAGCCTGGTTCGGCATGTTCATCGTCTTCATCCCGGTCTATCTGTTCCTGTTCATCCCGCTGAAAATGGTCATCGTCGGCGAGACGCAGGGTTTTCTCAAAGCCGCCGGCACCTTGCACTGGGGCCTGATGACGACCGTGTTTTCGCTGTCGCACGCCGCTTTCCTGCTGGCGCTGCCAGACGCTGGAAATCCCGCTGCCGGTGGCGCCGGGCTGCTGCTGTTCCTGGTCTTTCTCACCCAGTTCAACGACGTGATGCAGTTTGTCTGGGGCAAGCTCATCGGCCGCATCAAGGTCATTCCCAAGGTCAGCCCCGGCAAGACCGTGGGCGGCTTCCTCTGCGGCGTGACCACCACCACGCTCGTCGCCTGGCTCGCCGCGCCTTATCTCACGCCGCTGATTGGCTGGCAACCGATTGTGGCAGGCCTCATCATCGGCATCGGCGGCTTCGTCGGCGATGTAACGATTTCAGCGCTCAAGCGCGACCTTGGCATCAAGGACAGCGGCAGCCTGATCCCCGGCCACGGCGGCATCCTGGATCGGGTGGACAGCCTGACCTATACGGCGCCGCTGTTTTTCCATTTTGTGTATTACCTGCATTACTAACTGATGGTTTGATGTCTGAAAGCGAACAGCGGTTGATTAAAGTGGCCTTTGATCTAAGTCTCAACGTTGGTGCATTGAGGAAAAACATGAGTAAAACAGGTTCAATACTTTGTGGCTTGTATGCAGCAGTGGTCGTCATTTGTATAGCCATTTCAGCATCCGCAGATGGTGACTTCAAAGGACAGTTTGTTTTTCTTCAGCTTCCAATAGCGCTCCAGTTAGCACTTGTTCAAGAACTTGGCATTATCAGGTTTTTCGAAGGAATGACCTGGCTTCCTGCCTACCTCTTTTTGGGTTTGCCAACCTTTGTTCTGTTATATCTTTTGGGCTTGCTGATAGATGGACGCCGATACGACAATTCAACCCTGACATCGCTCCCCAAGGAGCGCACGGATTACAGGCATTAGATGTCTCGTTGGTTACAAGCCATTTTCTTCATCCTGCTGGTGCGCCCCTTCCTCGCATTGGTACTGGGCGTCAACCTGCGCCACGCCGAACGCCTTCCGGAATCCGGCCCGGCGATCCTCGCGGCCAACCACAATAGTCACCTCGACACGCTGCTGCTGATGAGCTTGTTTCCGTTGTCGCAACTGCATCGGGTGCGGCCGGTGGCGGCGGCGGATTACTTTTTGAAGAACCGCTTCATCGCCTGGTTTGCGCTCAACATCATGCATATCCTGCCGCTGGCGCGGCGACCCAAACCCGGTGTGGCCCCGCTTGCGCACATCGAGGAAGTCCTTGCTCAAGGCGATATCCTGATTCTGTTCCCCGAAGGCTCGCGCGGCGAGCCGGAAAAGCGCAGCGAACTGAAATCCGGAATTGCTCACCTGATGGGGCACGCGCCGGCGGTACCGGTTGTGCCGATTTATTTCCACGGCCTGGGCAAGGCCTTGCCCAAGGGTGACTGGCTGCCGATTCCGTTTTTTGTCGATGGCTTTGTCGGCGAGGCGCTGACCTGGCAGGGCACGCGCACGGAGACGATGCAGGCGCTGGAAGCGCGCTTTGCCGAACTGGAACAGCAGGGAGGACATGGCGCATGGGAGTGAGCGTGGCACAGATCGAGAAACCGGTGCTGGTGGGGTTGTCCTTGTTGGCGCTGGTTGTATCGGGGATCGATCCGTTCGACCGGCTGACCTGGGTGCTCGAAACCGCGCCGGTGATGCTGGGGGTGCCGAACGCTGGCAAGAGCACCTTTATTCGCTCGGTTTCCGCGGCCAAGCCGAAGGTTGCCGACTACCCGTTCACCA
>JANJUT010000091.1 GCA_024710445.1 Thiobacillus sp. | reverse complement strand
CCCTATGGATATCGATAAAACCCTGCAAGACGAGCAGCGGATCATGCGCATGATGAGCAAAACCCAGACCGCGATCGTACCCGTCACGGCCCCGCGTGACGGCACCCCCCGTCCGCTGACCGAAGCCACCGTGCTTGGCATCAAGGATTGTCTGGTGGTGATTTCCAACCGCGAAGCCGAACTGGCCCGGCTTACCGGGCGCACGCTGGAAGAGCGCCCGCATTTCTCCGACGAAACGCCCAATTCCCACGCGGTCAAAATCAGCAGCATCCCGAAAAAGACGCACTGACATCCGTGCCACCCGCAATGCTTCGCTGAGACCGCCATGCCGCAAGCAACCAGCCTGTTTACCGATATCGAATCCAGGGTCGTCGGCACCTCGGCGGTGGTCATCTATTCGCCGGCAGGCAAAAAACGTAAACGCTTTCCCGAAGGGGTGGTGGAAGTCTATGCCAGCGAAGCCGATGCGCGGGCACACGCCGACCCGGACAACAATCGCCATGCCGCCATTGCCAGCGGGCCGGCGCGCTCGTCCGAAGGTTTCAAGCTGTTCTATCTGGTGCGCTGGCTGGACTGACTTGCCGGGGGGAGCCCAGCGCAATCCATCTACGCAGCCACACTCATTTTGAGCCGTGAACCTTGCGGCGGATTCGTTTCTGGCGCCGCACCCGTGTGGCTTCGCTCTCGGTGAGCGGGCCGCGCGTTTTTCCCTCGAACGGATTTTTACTGCCGTCTTCCTTGATCTGGATGCGCAGCGGCGTGCCCTGTAGCTTGAACGCCTTGCGGAAACTGTTTTCCAGATAACGCTTGTAATCGTCGCGCAGGCCTTCCAGCGCATTGCCGTGCAGCACGATCACCGGCGGATTTTTGCCGCCCTGGTGAGCATAGCGCGGCTTGGGACGGAACAGTCCACTCTTGGGTGGCGCATGTTGCTCCACCGCCATTTCCAGCACCCGTGTCAGCTTGGGCGTGGTCATCTTGATGAACGCTGCTGCGTGCGCGGCTTCGACATCTTTCAGCAGGGTTTCCAGGCCCTTGCTCTTCAGCGCCGAAATATAGTTGAAACGCGCAAAATCGAGGAAGGCCAGTTTGCGTCCGATGTCACGCTTGATGTCGCCGCGCTGCTCGGAACTGAGCCCGTCCCATTTGTTGACGGCAACTACCAGTGCACGACCGGTTTCCAGGACGAAGCCCGCCAGGTGCGCATCCTGCTCGGAAATGTTTTCGCGCGCATCGAGCACCAGCACCACCACGTTGGCATCTTCGATCGCCTGCAGGGTCTTGATGACGGAAAATTTTTCCACTGTCTCGAACACCTTGCCGCGGCGCCGCACGCCGGCGGTGTCGATCAGGATATAGGGCTTGTTGTCGCGTTCGAACTCGACATAGATCGAATCGCGTGTGGTCCCCGGCTGATCGAATGCAATCACGCGCTCCTCACCCACCAGCGCATTGACCAGCGTGGACTTGCCCACATTGGGGCGTCCGACCAGCGCAATTTTGGGGATGCCGAAATCGTCGGCTTTCGCTTCGTCTTCGGAAAACGGGGCCAGCGCCTCGGCCACCAGATCGGAAATGCCATCACCATGGGCGCCGGAGATCGCCAGTGGCTCGCCCAGCGCCAGTTCATGGAATTCGGCCGTGACCACGGAGCGGTTCATGCCCTCGGCCTTGTTGACCGCGAGCAGCACCGGGCAACGCGCGCGACGCAAACGGTCAGCGATCACCATGTCCTGTTGGGTGATGCCGGATCGGCCATCGACCATGAAGATAATGGCGTCGGCCTCGTCAATCGCCTGCAGCGTCTGGCGTGCCATCTCGGCCATGATGCCTTCCTTGGCGACCGGCTCCAGACCACCCGTGTCCACCACCAGATACGGTTTGTCGCCAATGCGGCCACGTCCGTAATGACGGTCACGCGTCATCCCCGGCATATCATGGACAAGCGCGTCCCGCGTACCCGTGAGGCGATTGAATAAGGTGGACTTGCCGACGTTAGGGCGCCCGACAAGAACCAGAGTGGGAAGCATGGCTATCCTTGCTGACCCGCGAGATCTGCCCGCGCGTCGTTATTTAAGTCTGAAAGCGACAACACTGCCTTTGGCAGTCTGCACCGCGAAGCCCGGCCCGATGTCTGCTGGCGCCGTGCGCACGCTGCTGTCCACCTTGGCACGCGCCACAAAACTGCCGTCCTCGGACGACAGCACATGCACATACCCTTCTGCATCGGCCACCACCACCCAGGCACCCAGTGCCAGCGGCGCGGTCACCTGGCGGCGCGCCAGCTTGTCCTGCCGCCAGCCCGCGCGGCCCCCGCTCTTGTCGTAAGCGGTGACGGCATCCTTGTCGTCGGTGACATAGACATTGCGGTCGTCCATCGCCAGGCCGCTGTTGCTGGAAGTGTCGCGCGCCCACAGTGGCGCACCGTTGCGGCGGTCGAAACAGGCAACGCGGCCTTGATAGGCCACCGCACAGACCTGACGCTCATCCACCACAGGGTTGCCCATCACATCGGCCACCCGCTCGAGTTCGGTCGCGCCGCGCGGCAAGGCTACCGTGGCCTCCCACAATTGAGCACCATTAGCGGCATTCAGTGCGACCAGCTTGCCGCCGGGGAATCCCGCATACAAGACATTATCAAGCACGGCCATGCCGCCGGATCCGCGCAGGCTCAGCACGGGCAGATTGCGGCTATACAGCCACTTGCGGCTGCCATCGGCAACAGCCAGACCATGCACGCGGCCATCGCCGGTGCGGGCAATCACGATATCGGACACCGCCAGCAGTTGCCCGGTCACTTCACTTGAGAGCGTCGCCTTCCAGCGTTGCTGGCCCGTGGCCAAATCGAGCGCCAGCAACTCACCCTTGCCGCCGCCCACCAACACCAGTCCCTGCCCGACACCCGCCCCGGCCGACAACTTGATTCCGGTATCGGATTTCCACACGACGGCACCGGTCGGGATGGCCATGCGCACGACCTTGCCGCCGCCTGCTGCCAGCACATCATCGCCTTCGGCCTGCGGACGAAACAAATGACCGTTGGTGTCACCGGTATCGCCTTTCCAGGCCTCGACCAGACTCGCGCCGGGTTTGAACTCGACCAGCTCGGCGGGTTTGGCCTTGCTTGGGCCGGCACCAAACCAGCCGCCGACGGTGCTGGTCATTGAACCGACCGTACCGCACCCCGATAGAGCCAGCGCCAGGCTGGCGGCAATCAAGCGCTTGCTCACTTGGTAGCCCCTCCCAATGCATCCAGCTTCAACTCGACAATATTGCGGTAGGGATTGTCTTCCTGCATTTTTCCGTATGCCGCCTGATAAGCCGCACGTGCGTCAGCAGTTTTACCTTGCGCCAGCAATACGTCGCCCTTGAGGTCATTGAAACGGAAAGCAAAGGCATCGCTATGCGTGCTGGCAAGCGTTTTCAGCGCGGCATCATATTGCTTCTGGTCAAACTGAACACCTGCCAGACGCAGGCGCGCCAGATCCTTGATCGCGGGTTCCTTGCTGTTGGCGATGGTCCATTCCAGCTGGGTCTGCGCGCTCTTCAAATCCTTGTTCACCACATTGAGCTTGGCCAGCAGCAGCGCCGCCCGGGGTGCATAAGCCGTACCCTTGTATTTGTCGATCAGCATGGCGCCGGCATCGCGCGCGCCCTTGGCATCGTTGGTCGCTATCGACTGGGTGAGCTTTTCATACACGGTAGCCGCTTCCAGACTTTGCGTCTGCGTGTGGCTCTGCCAATAGCGCCAGCCGGCCGCTGCGGCAATGACCACTGCCAGGCCCATCATCACCAGGCTGCCCCAGCGCTTCCACCAAGCCTTCAGTTCGTCGAGTCGTTCCTGCTCATCCAGATCGTAGGTTGCCATTGAGCTATGCCTTTATTAAGTTGAAGCCTGTTTCAGAAATTCGATCGCCAGCGGCACCTCGACACGGGTCTGCTCAGCCGTGCCACGCAACGGTTTCACCGTCACCTGCTGCGCTGCCGCTTCGTCGTCGCCAATGATCAGCGCAAAACGTGCACGGCTGGCATCGGCTTTTTTCATTTGCGATTTGAAGCTGCCGCCGCCGCAATGCATCACCGTGGCCAGCCCGGCACGCCGCAACGATGCCGCCACCTGCCAGGCAAATGCCTGCGCCGCTTCGCCGGCATGAACGAGGTAGGCGTCCGGCACCTGCGGTGCCAGCGTGCTGCTGCCCAGCTCCATCAGGGACAGCAAACGCTCAATCCCCATGGCAAACCCGGCTGCAGGAGCAGGTTTGCCACCCAACTGCGCGACCAGGCCATCATAACGTCCGCCTGCACACACGGTGCCTTGTGCGCCCAGCTGATCCGTCACCCACTCAAACACGGTGCGATTGTAATAGTCGAGACCACGTACCAGGCGCGGATTGATCTCAAAATCGATGCCATTTGTGCGCAGCACTGCTTGCAACGCCTCGAAATGGACCAGCGCGGCTTCGTCCAGTTCATCCATCAGCCTGGGTGCGGCTTCGTTCAGC
>JANJUT010000169.1 GCA_024710445.1 Thiobacillus sp. | reverse complement strand
GTGCTCGTCAGCATGGGCGACACCCGGGTGCTGTGCACCGCCAGCGTGCTCGACAAGATTCCGCCGCACAAGAAAGGCAGTGGTGAAGGCTGGGTCACCGCCGAATACGGCATGCTGCCGCGTTCCACCCATACGCGCAGCGATCGTGAAGCGGCACGCGGCAAGCAGAGCGGCCGCACCCAGGAGATCCAGCGCCTGATCGGACGCTCGCTGCGTGCCGTGGTCGACCTGAAGAAGCTCGGCGAGCGCACCCTGCATATCGACTGTGACGTGCTGCAGGCCGACGGTGGCACCCGTTGCGCCAGCATTTGCGGTGCTTACGTTGCGGTGGCCGATGCCGTGGCCGGTCTGTTGCGCGAAGGCAAGCTGGCCGAAACCCCGCTCAACGACAGCATTGCCGCAGTTTCGGTTGGGGTATACCAGGGCCAACCGGTGCTTGATCTGGATTACATTGAAGATTTCGAGTGCGACACCGACATGAACGTGGTGATGACCGGCAGCGGCGGCATTGTCGAAGTGCAGGGCACGGCCGAAGGCGTGCCGTTTTCGCGCGCCACGCTCGATGGGCTGATCGATCTGGCCGCTGCCGGCATCGTGCAGATTGCCGCAGCCCAACAGCAGGCCCTGGCATCATGAGCCAGCTTGTCATCGCCTCCGGCAATGCGGGCAAGCTGCGTGAAATCGCCCGCATCCTCGCACCGCTCGGGATCGAAGCCGTACCGCAATCGCAGTTCAATGTGCCCGACTGTCCCGAGCCCTACGTCACCTTTGTCGAAAACTGCCTGGCCAAGGCGCGCCATGCCAGCCAGCACAGCGGCTTGCCCGCGCTGGCCGACGACTCCGGCATCTGCGTCGAGGCGCTGGGCGGCGAACCCGGGGTGCTGTCGGCGCGTTATGCCGGCGAACCCAAGTCCGATGACCGCAACAACGACAAGCTCATTGCTGCGCTGTCCAACGAAACCAATCGCCGCGCGCACTACACCTGCGTCATGGTCTATGTGCGCCACCCCGACGATCCCGAGCCGGTGATTGCCGAAGGCCGCTGGTTTGGGGAAATCATCGACACCCCACGGGGCGAAGGCGGCTTTGGCT
This sequence comes from Thiobacillus sp., assembly GCA_024710445.1. Lineage (GTDB taxonomy): Bacteria > Pseudomonadota > Gammaproteobacteria > Burkholderiales > Thiobacillaceae > Thiobacillus. The sequence continues at coordinate 7,618 of JANJUT010000169.1, read as the reverse complement.
ACGATCCGTATTTCCTGGTGCCGGAGTTTGGCAAGACCGGTGCCGAACTGGATGCCGACACCAAAAACAGCATCAGCCATCGCGGCAAGGCGCTGCGCGACCTGGTGGACCAGCTCAAGCAATTGAACCGGATTGGCTGATTCCGTCATACGTTTTGCCGGGAGCGGCCTGACGGTTTCGCCGCCGCTGTCGCTCTATATTCATCTGCCGTGGTGCGTGAAGAAGTGCCCATATTGCGACTTCAATTCGCACGCATCGCAGGGTATCCCGGAAGCCGCTTACATCGATGCCCTGCTGCTGGATCTGGAACGCGCGCTGCCCGATATCTGGGGCCGGCGAATCCACACCGTGTTCTTCGGTGGCGGCACGCCCAGTCTGTTTTCGGCAGCAGGCATCGACCGTATTCTGACCGGCGTGCGCACGCTTACGCAATTGCTGCCCAACGCGGAGATCACGCTGGAAGCCAACCCCGGCACGGTGGAAGCGGCAAAATTTGCAGGCTTTCGCGAAGCCGGGGTGACGCGGGTGTCGCTCGGCATCCAGAGCTTCAACCCACTGCACCTGAAAGCGCTCGGGCGCATTCACGACGACAGCGAAGCACGGCGCGCGGCCGAACTTGCCGCCACGCATTTCGATACCTTCAACCTCGACCTGATGTTTGCCCTGCCGGGGCAGACGCTGGACGAGGCGCTGGCCGATATCGACACGGCGCTGATGTTCAAACCGCCGCATCTGTCGGCCTATCACCTCACGCTTGAACCCAATACGCCGTTTGGCCACACCGCGCCCCCTAATCTGCCGGATGACGATGCGGCCGCAGACATGCACCTGGCCATCGAGGCGCGATTGATCGAGGCGGGCATGCAGCATTACGAAACCTCGGCCTACGCCCGCCCGCAACACGCAAGTCGACATAATCTCAATTATTGGCAGTTTGGCGATTACCTCGGCATCGGCGCGGGCGCGCATTCCAAACTCAGCTTTCACGACCGCATCCTGCGGCAGATGCGCACCAAGCATCCGCAGCAATACATGGACGCAGTTGCGCTGGGCACGCACATTGCCGATGCCCGCACGCTCACACGCAGCGACCTGCCGTTCGAATTCATGATGAATGCGCTGCGCCTGAATGAAGGCGTGCCTTCATCGCTGTTTGAAGAACGCACGGGCTTGCCGTTGATCGTTTGCACGGCCGGGCTGGAACAGGCCCGGGCCAAAGGCCTGCTGGCGCACGATGCCATGCAGCTCAAACCCACCTTGCCTGGGCAGCGTTATCTGAACGATTTGCTGGAATTATTTTTGCCGTAAGGGGCTAAGCGTGCGCGAAATCAGGGCTGGCTGACGGTTCGGAAACCCGCGTATGGATCGCGCCGATGCGGCAGGTAAAAATTACGGAAGCCCGGGCGCTTGAGCAGCGGGTGGGTAAAGGGCCCGCCGCCGCGCAGCTCCCCGTGGGTGTGAAACCAGGGTTGGGAATAGTCCTGATAGGGGTCGGGGGCAAAACCGGGGTACGGCGCAAACGGTTCGCGCAGCCATTCCCAGCACACGCCCCGGCAAAAGTCCGCCAGTACCGTTGCCCGCATCCACTGCCCGGCAGTCGGCAGGCTGCGCCCGAACCAGGCCGCGCAGGCTTCAGCCTCAAAGCGGTTGATATGCAGCATGGACAGGTCCGGACTCAGCGGCGACCAGTCACCAAAGCGCCGTGTCTGCCACGTATCCCGTTCCCGCCGCCAGTACAGCGGATGGAGTGCGCCGCTGTCGGTTCGCCATGCCAGCCCTGCATCCGACCATACTGCGGTGTCCTGGTAGCCACCTGCGTCGACAAAAGCGGCAAAGCCCGTTTCGGACACCGGGCTTGCGTCGATATCGAATGCCGGCAACCCAATCGTGTAGCGCCATTTTTCATTGTCGAAGATAAAGCCTTCACCTGCGCCGCTGCCCAGCACCCCCTCACCTTCGCCAAACACCAGGCGATCACCCTGCCCAGTCAACCTGTCGTGCGCTGCCGGCTGCGCGGGTGGCGTCAGCCCCAGATTCTGGAAAGCCATCCACCAGGCTTCGATGTGCATCAGCTCGTGGTAGAGGCTGAGTTCGGCAAAATACGCCAGCTCGGGGTTGAATGACTTGTGCATCCGGTCCGTCACGGTTGCCGTTACCTGGCTGGCGTAGTCATCCAGTGCAGCGGGTTGCAGCAAGGGCAGATCCCAACGGCTGTCATGTGCAACGGTGGATGAGTCATAGAGCGCATCGGCCCCGGTCAGAAGGCTGTCCGTAAAGCGGCCATCCGGCTGCGCCCGCACACACCAGCGCTCCTGGAACCAGATGATATGCCCCACCTCCCATAGCGGTGGATTCAGATGCCCGGCGTGTGGTCCCAGCCAGTTGGCGTCCGGCAAACACGCCATTAGCGCGCGCAGTTGCCCACGCGCCTGCGCCAGCTTGTCGACAAGCTGTTGCGCGGAGTAGCCGCTGACAGGGCGAGTCATGTTCATGCTATACAGATGAGGTGCATCCAGTGGATTCTAGGCGTCGAACCTCAATTTGGGTGAATTGGGGCGCGCCTTGAGTTTCCGGCGGGGGGATGTTCGATGGGTGTCCACGTGCAGCGTTAACCACAGGAGCATGGTTCAGTGTCCTTCCGTTTTCTGGATTTACACCATCAGCGTGACGACTTGTGCACCGACGTACTGGCCGGATTGGCCGCCCATCCAAAATCCATCCCGCCCAAATACTTTTACGACGAATCGGGCTGTCAGCTATTTGAAGCCATTTGCAGGCAGCCCGAATACACCCTCACCCGCACCGAGCATGCCTTGATGGCCTCGCGCATGCCCGAGATCGCAGCAGCCATCGGGGCAGTCGATTGCATCATCGAACCGGGCGCGGGCGACTGCAGCAAAGTCCGGGTGTTGCTGGATGCCTTGCACCCCAGCCAGCTCGTCGTGCTCGACATTGCCGGGCACGCACTTGCCGCCGCCGAGCCGCTCGCCCACGACCCCCCCGGCCTTGCCGTCACCGCCCTTGGCATGGATTTCATCCACGATCTGGAAGCCGTCTTGCCCTACGTGTCGGATGGCCGCAGGCTGATCTACTATCCCGGCTCCAGCATCGGCAACTTTTCACCCGACGAAGCCACCGCTTTACTCAAGCGGTTTCATCAACTCGCCGGTTCAAGCGGCCAGTTGCTTATCGGTTTCGACCTCAAAAAAGACCCGGAGCAATTGCACTGTGCCTACAACGATGCCGCCGGCATGACCGCTGCCTTCAATCTCAACCTGCTGGTTCGGCTGAACCGGGAACTGGACGCCAATTTCGACCTGGCCCGGTTTCGCCACTATGCGTTCTACAACCCCTGGCACAGCCGCATCGAAATGCATCTGGCGAGTCTTGCCGAGCAGACCGTCATCGTCGCCAATCAGCACGTCCATTTCGATCAGGGCGAAACCCTGCATACCGAAAATTCCTACAAATTCCACCGCGATGAATTCAGTGCAATTGCCGAACGGGCGGGCTGGTATCGGACGGGCGAGTGGGAGCAGGACGGGTTTGCGGTGCAGTTGTATGGGGTGGGCGCAGACGCATTCGTGCATGGCGCAAGCCGGTCACGAAGCGTCATTGGTAGAGCAGAAAATGTTAACGAATGAACGTCTTCTCCATGGTGAAGCTGACATTCATTGATGTTTGGTCGCTGGCAGGAATTGACCAAAGCAGACCGATGCGCCCAGCGTCTGTATTATTGACGCATATGGGTGGCCCCAAAATGAATTAATCAGTTACCGTATTTAAGCGTGTTCTGCGAATTTTAATAATACTGACCGCTGGGTCTGTGAATAACTGTTGGGCAACTCAATCAGGAGGTCTTATGAGCAAGGTACGCAGTCTTCTCTTCGTTTTTATTTCGGCAACATCGTTCAGTGCAGTCAGTTCTACGATGTGCCCTGACGGGCAGTTTCATGCGGATGGTCAGTGCAAGATTTGCCCTGATGGATCATGGACGACAGCTCCCCGTTGCGCGCTTGCCCCGGACGGAAACTATGTCCCAGACTATGGCGGTGGCACTCGCCTTGCTCCCGATGGGCGATACATTCCCAATACGGGATCAATGATCTTGTGCCCAGATGGCAACTACTACCCTGGCAGGAGTTGCCGTTTGTTGCCCGACGGTCGTTACGTTGGAGCACAGTAGATCAAACATGGACGTTCGCTTTTTCTTGAACCGCAGAATTACCTTTATTCAGCAGCTTTACGTCACGGCTTCCGATCCATACCTTGAACGCAAGCGAAAGATTGAAGCCGAGGAAGAACCATTCATTCCTCCATACAGCGAAGATGGCGAACCTCCATTTCTTGAGGAATGGCTTGAAGCGGAGGAATCCCTTCAAGTAATTGGCCGCTCTTGCATTTCTATGCTTTCGGCCACACTACACCTCTACTTCAGAACGTGGGAGCGCCAGATCGGAATCCCCGTCGATGAGTCGATGAAACCAGATTTCAAGAATGGTTGGTTCCACGGCTACAAGGCATATTTTGCACGCCACACGGGCATTAAATTCGAGAACGGGCCTTCAAATTTAGTCATGCTTGAAGAGTTGGTTCTTGCTCGAAACAGAATTCAACATCCAGATTCAATTACATGCCAAAGCACACACTACGCAGACAATGACTTACAGAAGATCCCGCACCCATTTTTCGTTGATGAGAAGGAAATTCGGCTTATAGCCGAATCGGATGAAGATCAGAATATGTGGCTCATGCCTCCGACGATAAGTGTGTCGCGGGAAAGCCTCTTTACTGCACTTGCCGAAGTTGAAAGTTTTGCAGAGTGGTTGGAAAAAGTTGAAATCGAAGAGCATGCTAGCAGTTAGCGATCATTGCCCAACCCGACGGTCGAGAGGGACGCTCCACCTATCGGCGGCGCGCCCCTCGCCTCTATGTTGAATGGCTGTTTTGGATCGGCTGCCGGCCTTCCAGATAGAACACCTTGAAGGTCTCTTGTTCGCCGACAACACTCCTTGCCTACGTTCCCACAAAGCTGACGTTCAGCATTAATTGAGCGGCGAACCTGGATGGCCGCTCCGGCCGACGAGCCGAAATTCGAGAAAAGTCAGCGAATGGCGGGTCACCCAGATAGCCGACTATCGTGACGTTGAAAGCTGTGGGCTTTAGCGGGCCGTAACCGGGAATACGGAATGCTCAGCTACGCGTCACTCACCCGGGATGCGCATACCCTGAACGCACCACGCAGCGAATTCCATCCCACTCAAAAGCGCTCATCCTCCCGCATGTAACGCCATTGCCCAACGGGCACTTTCGCCAGCGGGATGCCGCCGAGGCGGATGCGTTTCAGTGACACTACCTGGAGTCCGACGGCTTCGCACAGATGGGCGATCTGACCGATCTGGCAGCCTTTCAATGCGACACGCAAGCGGGTTTCGTTTTGCCAGCTGACCTTGATGGCGGCGGGGGTGTGGCCGTGGTAGGGGATGCCCTTGTTCAGGCGTTTGAGGCCGTTGGGGATGAGTTCGCCGCTGACTTCGACGAGGACTTCGTGCTCCAGCGTGGCGGCGTCATCGGTAAGCTTGCGCACGATGCGCCAGTCCTGGGTGAAGACGACAAGACCGCTGGCATCGGTTTCCAGGGGCACGCAGGCGGTGAGCCGGGTGAAATGGGCTTTCAGCGGCGAGATGCCGGTTCCATCATGCTCCCACAGGGTGTCGGCACGCAGCAGCTGCAAGGCGGTTTTGTCGTCGTCGTTGATGCGCACGCCGGCCGGCTTGTGCAGCAGCAGGGTGACGGGCTCGATCTGGCTGGGGTCGGCCTGGGGATCGATCTCGATGCGCTGACTCGCCACGCGGAATTGCGGTTCTTCGATCACCACGCCATCCACGCGCACCCAACCGCCGGTGATGATTTGTTCGGCTTCGCGGCGCGAGCAGGCGCGCAGTTCGGCAACGCGTTTGGAGAGTCGGATGGAATCGGTCATGGAAAGATGAGGTGTGCGGGAGGTGTGAGTTTACCGCTGCAGGGGCCTGGCGGCGGCAAACATCGGCAGGCGTAAGCCACGCGACGCGCGCGGTTGTGGTGGTGCGTGCGGGCGCGGTATGCTTTCAGATCGTTCAATCAGGAGACCCCCATGAAAACTGCACTTGCATTGTCATTGTTGTTTTTGTCGTCATCGGCCATGGCCGCCGTGGTGGTCAAGGATGTCAGCTACAAGGCCGGTGAAACCGTGATGAAGGGTTACCTGGCATTTGACGATACGGCCAGGGACAAGCGCGCCGGGGTGCTGGTGGTGCCGGAGTGGTGGGGCGCCAACGATTACGCCCGCAAGCGTGCGCGCATGCTTGCCAGCGAAGGCTATGTGGCGCTGGTGGTCGATATGTATGGCAACGGCCAGATTGCGGATAACCCGACCGAGGCGGGCGCGTTGGCCGGCAGCATCAACAAGAATCCGCCGCTGGCCTTGCTGCGCTTTCTGGCGGCTGAAAAGTTTCTCAGTGCGCAGCCCAATGTGAAAAAAGGCGAACTGGCCGCGCTGGGCTACTGCTTTGGCGGGGGCGTGGTGTTGAACATGGCGCGCGCAGGCGTGCCGCTGAAATCGGTGGTGAGTTATCACGGCGTGCTGGCGACCGATGTGTCGGTCAAGCCGGGCGACATCAAGGCCAAGTTGCGGATCTTCCATGGCGAGGCCGATCCGGTGGTGCCGCCGGCACAGGTGGACGCGTTCAAGACCGAAATGGACAACGCCAAGGCGGATTACATGTTCGTCTCCTATCCCGGCGTGAAGCACACCTTCACCAACCGCGAGGCCGACAGCTACGCGGCGCAGTTTGGACTGCCGCTGAAATACGATCATGCGGCCGATGCCGATTCGTGGACGCGGACGCTGGAGTTCCTCAAGTCGACGCTGAACCAGCAGCCATGAGCGGTGCTTGCGACCACGACTGCCACACCCCGCACGACAGCGGCAGCATCGGTATTCCTCAGGTCGGCTCGTTTGATCCGGCAGCGTTCGAGCGCGCCATCAATGACATGCTCGCGGCCTGCGGTGTGGCGCCGGATTCGGTGCACACCGGGCGCACGGCCGAACGCGTACGCGATCTGTGGCAAAAGCGGCTGCTCGGCGGCTATGCCATTTCGCCCGCCGATGCGCTGGGCGAAGGATTTGCCGATGACGGTGACGACATGGTGGTGGTGCGCGGCATCGCGGTGCATGGCGTGTGCCCGCATCACCTGGTGCCGTTTCGCGGCGTGGCGCATGTGGCCTATATCCCCGGTGGACGGCTGCACGGCTTTGGCCGGGTCGCGCGCATGGTCGATGCAATCGGCCACCGCTTCACCTATCAGGAATGGATGACGCGTGACATCGCCGAGGCGCTCGTCACCCATGGCCAGGCGAAGGGTGCGGCCTGCATGATCGAGGCCGAGCAGTTGTGCCTGCTGCTGGGGGAAGACCGGCGCGGCGACGAACGCGTAGTGACGCAGGCATTTACCGGCAACTTCAAAACCAGCGACCAGCTGCGTAATGAATTTTTGCGTGCCACCCTGCAGCGGGAGCTGCGTTAACAGGCGGACGCAGTGCTGAACTATCAGGAGACAGATTGTCGCGACACACGAC
>JANJUT010000081.1 GCA_024710445.1 Thiobacillus sp. | reverse complement strand
GGTGCCGCGAAAATAGGCCAGGCGGGGAAAGCGATGCCCGGTCAGCAGCAGGTAGGGATAGGACTTGTCGTCGCGAAACAGGATGTTGAAGCGTGGCTTCAGGCCCTTGATGAGGTTGTTTTCCAGCAGCAGCGCTTCGGCTTCGGTCCGCGTCACCGTGGTGTCGATGTGGTCGACACTTTTCAGCATCAGGCGGATGCGCGGGCTCTGGTCGGTTTTCTGGAAGTAGCTGGAGACGCGCTTTTTCAGATCCTTTGCCTTGCCGACATAGAGCACGGCACCTGCCACATCGACCATGCGGTAAACGCCGGGCAGGGTGGGCAGCGAGGCGAGAAAGTCCTTGTCGATACTCAAGGCGAAAACCAACCCTTTATCCGCGAAGGACGCGAAGGGTCGCGAAGTAAAACCCTGAGGCCTTTCTTCGTGTTACTTCGCGTCCTTCGCGGACAAAAAAATCATTCCTCATCCAGCAGCTTGCCGGCGATCGCCCAGTTCTCGTCGGGCAGTTCCTCGAACGCAATATACGTGTACGACGCTGGCTTGCCGGCATGGCGTTCGAGGGTGGCGGTGATTTCTTCGGCGACTTTCTGCTTTTGGTCACGGGTGAGGCTGCCGGCGAGTTTGATGGTGACGACGGGCATGATCAATCCTTCTTGGTTTGAATCAGCGAAAACACTGCCGCAAACATCTCGGGCGTCAGGCGGCGTGTCTGGGTATTGTAGCGGGAGCAGTGATAGCTGCTGACCAGGCGGCGGCCATCGGGCAGGCGATAGTCGCTGGCATGGCCAAAGGGGTAATCCTTGAGTTTCAGGCCATACGCGCGCAGCACGGCCTGATGCGCGATCTGGCCCAGTGCCAGGATGCTGGCGTTTGCAGGCAGCTCGGCTAGCTCAGCGGAGAGAAAATGATTGCACTCGCGGATTTCGCCCGGCTCGGGCTTGTTGGCGGGCGGCAGGCATTTCACGGCGTTGGTGATGCGGCAATCGATGAGTTGCAGTCCGTCGTCGACCGACACGGATTCCGGTGCGCTGGCGTAGCCGAATTGATGCAGGGTTTGATACAACAGGATGCCGGCGGTGTCGCCGGTGAAGGGCCGGCCGCTGCGATTGGCGCCGTGCATGCCGGGTGCGAGGCCGACGATTAGAAGACTGGGGTGCGGGTCGCCAAACGCCGGCACCGGCCGGGCATGGTAGGTGGGGTAGCGGGTGTGGACATCGTCCAGAAACGTGGCGAGGCGCGGGCAGGCACGGCAGTGGGGGTCGAAATTCATGGTGTCGTCAGGGCGCCGTGGTTTCTTTGGGGTCGGTCACAAACCCGATGCGCGTGAGTCCGGCCCGGGTGGCATCCGACATCACGCGGATCACGTGTTTGTAGGCAAGTTCGCCATCGGCGCGAATGTGGATTTCCGGTTGTGGCGTCTGTTGTGCGGCTGCATCCATCCGTGCCTTCCAGGCCGCGGATTCCACCGGATCGGCATTCCAGAACACCGCGCCATCGGCCTGGATCGAGAGATTGATCGTTTCCGGTTTGGGGGGGGTGGGGGTGCTCGACGCCTGCGGCAGGTCAACCTTGATCGCATGGGTCAGCAGCGGTGCGGTAATGATGAAGATCACCAGCAGCACCAGCATCACGTCGATCAGCGGAATCATGTTGATTTCCGCCATGTCCTGCGAACGTGTGCTTGAGTTGAGTCCGCCGAAGGCCATCAGACACTCCTGACCGACTGGATGGAGACGGCGGGTTTGGCACCTGTTTCCTGTGTTCGCACGCCCGTCGACATGAAGGCAAACAGGTCGTGTGCAAAGCCATCGAGTTCATTCAGCATCATCCGGTTGGAGCGGTTGAAGAAGTTGTACGCGAGTACAGCTGGAATTGCGACCGCCAGGCCCAGCGCCGTCATGATGAGCGCCTCGCCTACCGGTCCCGCCACCTGATCGAGACTGCCCGAGCCGCTCATGCCGATATTGACCAGCGCGTGGTAAATGCCCCAGACCGTGCCGAACAGGCCAATGAAAGGCGCGCTGGATGCGATCGAGGCGAGCATGGTGTGGCCATGCTCCAGCCGGGCGGTGTCCTGGTCGATGGCACGGCGCATGGCGCGGGTGAGGAATTCGTCCGCCGAGCCGGATTCGATCAGGCGCTGGCCGGTCTTGTTGCGGTATTGCTCGGCTGCGTTGAGGCCAATTTGCGTGAGATGCGAGAACGGATCGTGTACGCCCGCATTCCTGATGTGGGCGGCCACCGATTCGAGGCCGGGCGCATTCCAGAAATTTTCCAGAAATATCCGGGCACTCCGGCGCATGCGCCGGTTGGCAATGGACTTGCTGGCGATCAGATACCAGGTGATGACCGACATCGTCAGCATCAGGGCGAGCAGAAAAAGTGCCAGTGCATCGGCTTGCGCCAGAAAATGGCTCAGACCCAGTTGAACGGGCGCGTTGGGGGTGTCCATGCTTAACTCCTTAAACTGAATTGTATCGGTACGATTACCCAGCTCGAGACCGGTTGATTGCCCTGGCGGGCGGGCACGAAGCGCCAGCGCCTGACGGTTTGCAGGGCCGACTGGTCGAGGCGTGGGTAGCCGCTGCCGCGGTGGATTTCAATCTGCTGTACGTTGCCGCCGGCATCGACCGAAACCCGGAGCTGGACTTCACCTTCCTCGCCCATGCGCCGCGATACCCTGGGGTAGGGCGGCTTGGGATTGTCCAGATAATCTGCATTGAAACGTGGCTGGGTCACTGGCAACGGCGGCGCAGGCTTGGGCGCTTCGACCGGAGCCGGTGCCGGCACAGGTTGAGGGGGCGGCTCGGCCCGAACGGATTCGACCCGTGGCACCTCGACTGGCTCGGGTGGGGGGGGGGCTACCATCGGTGCGGGCCGTGGCGCAGGCGTGGCCACAGGCGGTGGTTCACTGTGAACCGGTTCGGGCTTAGGCGCTTCGACTGGGTCGGGCCGCCGGGGCTCGGCTACGGGCGCAGGCCGAGGCGTGATTGGCTTGAACGTTTGGATGGGGGGCGGCACCGGCGCGGGCTTCGGCGGTGGCGGGGTCGGTTTGGGTGGAACTGGCGTCGGATCGGGTGGCGTCATCGTGGGCTCGATCAGGCTGACGAATAGCGGTGTCGCCGGTGTCATCGGAAGCGGAGCATACGGCAGGAAGAGTGCCAGGCTCACCCCCCCCAGGTGCAGCAGAATTACTGCCGCAAGCAATCCGGGTGAAAGCCGTTGCGGAAAGGGCATGTGGGCTGTCAGCATGGATCAGGTTCGTTGGGGTGAGGCTTGGAGTGGATGAACGATGGCATGAATGAACGGTGGTGCGAACAGACAGCGGAGCGGCCAGGTATTGAGTGCGGCAGCGTGAGCGAGTCACCGCATGGTGGCCCGCTCGTTTTTTCCCGTTACAGTGCTTAGCCCTCGATCGGGCCGGCGGCCGTCTGCATGTAATTGTGTTCGCCCATGCGCTTAAGCAGATCAATTTGGGTTTCCAGGTAATCGATGTGTTCTTCGGTATCTGACTGGATGCCAACCAGCATGTCGCGCGATACGTAGTCTTTGACCGATTCACAGTGTGCGATCGCCTCGACATACAGTGTTCGACCCGTATGCTCGAGCTTGAGGTCGCAGGCCAGGCATTCAGCCACGTTTTCGCCAATCAGTAGCTTGCCCAAGTCTTGCAGGTTGGGCAGACCCTCAAGAAAAAGAATCCGCTCGATCAACTTGTCTGCGTGCTGCATTTCCTCGATGGATTCATCGTACTCATGTTTTCCCAGCGCAAGCAGCCCCCAGTTCTTGTACATGCGCGCGTGCAGGAAATACTGGTTGATTGCGGTGAGTTCGACCGTCAGGGCTTTGTTCAGATACTGGATGGTTTTTTTGTCGCCCTTCATGGCGTTCTCCTTGGGTGAGACCTGCAGACAGACGCCAGCCATGCCGGCACGACCCTCATTTTAAGGTCGGGGGAGGCTAAAGCAAGCGCGAAGCAGGATGGGCAAGGGAATATCAGGCAGCAGCCATGGCCGGAAAGCTGATGGTCTTGCGGGTTTCGCTGACGGCTTCGCGAAAGACTTCCTTTGCGCAGCGGCCGCATTTCCCGCATTGGGTTGCAATGCCTGTTTTACGGCATAAATCACGCATGGAGCACACGCCTTCGGTCCGTACGAGCTGGCGGATGTCGGTGTCGGTGACGCTGTGGCAAAGGCAGACGTACATGGTGAAAACCCCAACAGTTGCATCAGTGGCCCCATCCTTACGTAAATGAGAATAATTGTCAATAACAATTTGCACTGTCGCCCCGGGAGGGCTGGTGCCGGGTTTTTACCAAGTGCCCTCCAGCGAGAGATTGACTACGCGCATGCCTTCGGCACGGTCGGTTTCCTGGCGGGTGAGCGTGCCACTCGAGAATTCAGCATTGTCGTTGCCGCGCCGGGAGTGGGTCAGGTTGTCGATGGATAGCCGCAGGCTCAGCGCGCGGTCGAGTTTCCTGACCGCGTAAAGATCGAGTTGGATGCGCGCACGCTGGGTTTGCAGGGTGTAGGGGTTGGCTTCGAGGGTGAAGCGTGAGCTGTAGCCGAGATTGCCGCCGAGCGTGAGTTTGGGCGCCGCCACCTTGTACTCTGTGCCGAGACTGGCGCTGTGGCGCGGGCTTTCCTGGCGCACGAAAGCTGCACCCGGATTGTTGATGTGCAGGCGGCTGGTCGAGGCGTTGCCGCGCAGGGCGAGTGGCAGCCGCATGGACTTCCATTTGAAATCGGCGACCACGCTGGCTTCGATGGCTTTGGCGACGTTGAATGGGCACTCGATGTAGCGGCCGGCTTCGAGCGCGGTGCGCTTCTGGATCTTGTCGTCGATGCCGCGCAGGAACAGGTTGAGCCCGGCGCTGCCGCGCTGCGCGGGCAGGAAATGCTCGACGCCGAGTTGCAGCGTGGCGGTGCGCTCGCGCGCAGGTTCCAGCGCGGGTTCAACTGCCACAGATAATGCAGCGACGGCAGCCAGGCGGTATGGGCGTCGGCGACGGTCAGGCCGAGGGCGTCGCGCACTTCGCGGTCGCCGATCTGCAGGCGCAAGCCGGTGGGGATCAGGTGGGCATCGGCGAGCTGCCATTCGTCCTGCGCCCATAGCGCCAGTTGGCGCGCGCGCGATTCGGCGCACGCCTGTGCACCGAGATCGCTTTCGACGCCATTGGCCGTTTCGCGTTTCTTCTCGGTGGCGGTC
>JANJUT010000269.1 GCA_024710445.1 Thiobacillus sp. | reverse complement strand
ATCGGTGGTGCTGTCCACGCTGAATTCCAGGTTGCGGTTCGACTGTTGCAAGGCTTTATTGATGAACGCGACTGCACTCTTCAGCTCTTCAAGAGAAGGCTTCTGCGGGGCACTCTGGGCCGGAGCGACGGCGACAGGCCGAGGCTCGGTCCTGGCAGGTGTGACGTTGCCAGGCTGGATGGCCTGACTCATCGGGGAAGTATTCTGGATGATCATGTCGATATCCTTTTTGCTGGATCCCCGACCGGCGCCGGCCGGGGATTTTTCCTGTTAATAACCCGTTTAACGCAGCAGCGTCAACACGGTTTGCGGCGTCTGGTTGGCCTGCGCCAGGACCGCGGTGCCTGCCTGTTGCAGGATGTTGTTCTTGGCCTGGGCCGCGGTTTCGGCAGCGTAGTCGGTATCCATGACGCGGCTGTAAGAAGCCGAGTAGTTCACCGAAGCAGTCTGCAGCGTGGCCGCAGCGGAAGCCAGCGACGACATGTCAGCACCGAACTTGGCGCGGGCGGTGGTGATGTTGCCAAGTTCGGTGTCGAAATTGGCGAGGCTGGTGAGCGCACCCGCAGTCGCAGCGGTGAACGTCGTGCCCGTGCCGCCGGCCGTGGCGTTGTTCTCGTCTACCACCACTGCAGTGCTGGCGGTAACCAGACCATCGATACGGGCGTTTTCACCGAGGAGGGCAACCGCTTCCTGGTTGGTGATCGCACCCGTCTGCACAAAAATCTCGCGCAGGCGCTGGGTGTTTTCAGTGATCTGGGCCAGGTAGCCGTCAGAGATCTGGGCCTTGGAAATACCGTCGTTGGCGTTGCGGATTTGCATGTTTGCGCCGCGGATCTTGGAATCGTAGCCTGTGGCAATGCCCAGGCCGGTTGCATCGTCCTTGGCGCTGTTGATGCGCAGGCCGGAAGACAGGCGTTCCTGGGCGGTTTGCAGGGCAGTTGCCGATTTGTTCAGGGCTGCGCCAGCAAACAGGGCGCCGACGTTGGTGTTGATTACTTGTGCCATGATGTTTCTCCTTTAAGTGGGTCGATTGTTCCGGTCTCTGATGCCGTCAACTTTGGTCTGGCCGCTGTGGCTACATGAACCTCCGTTGTGAGAGGAATCGTCGGGTGTTGGAGAAAGTTAAGGCTGATTGCAAAAAAACTGCATTTTCTTTATGCGCTCATTCATCTGTTTGACTCGTTGGGAACGTCCTGTGCCGTGCAGACACGGTTCTTGCCGGTTTGCTTGGCCTGGTACATGGCTGCGTCGGCACGGGCGATGGTGGCTTCCTGCGGCTCGCCTTCTGAGCGCAGGGCCACCCCGGCGCTGAAAGTAATCAATACTTTCTCGTTGTTGTCGAGAAAGTATTTCTTGGTGAGGCTGCGCTGCAGGCGGGTGATGATCTTGACGGCGCCATCGATGGGCGTGTTGGGCAGGATGATGAGGAATTCCTCGCCACCCAGGCGTGCGATGTGATCGGTGAGGCGCAATTCTTCCTTGGCGATCTTCACCAGGTGAATCAGCGCCTCGTCACCTGTCCGGTGTCCACGCGCGTCATTCAGGGCCTTGAAATTATCGATATCCAGCACGGCTATGCAGAATGGGTGCTTGTAGCGGTCGGCCCGAGAGGCTTCGCGCGCGAACTCGTCGTCCAGCCCGCGCCGGTTGAGGCTGTGGGTGAGCGGGTCTTCGCGCACCAGCGTGCTCATCTGGGCGAGTTCGGTTTCCAGTTCCCTGATGCGGTTTTCGGCCTGCAGGGCCGTATCGCGTTCATGGATCAGTTGGTCGTGGGCGCGATGGCTATGTGCCTGTGCTATCCGGGTTTCATCGATCAGGTTCTCCAGGATGCGATTCAATTCCAGCACATCTTCGGTATTGCTGATCTGTTCAATGTGAGAAGCGAGTTTTTCCTGATATTCGTCATTGACTGCTACCGCTTCGCTCATGCGGCTGATGAAGGTTCTCATGGTGGCTTTCAGCGTGGCAGTCGCTTCACGCAAGCCATGCTTGACCATGCTCTGCTTGAAGATGACTTCCTTGAGCCGCATTTCGGCCTCTTGCAGCGATTTGATCTGTAGCGGGTTGGCCAGGATGTCCTGCACCATGTTGAGCTGACCGCGTAGCCAGGTATCGTCATCCAGCAGTTCGCCGATATTTTCCACCAGCAGCAGCAAAATGCGCTTGAGTGTTTCCTTCTGATCGTGCGTGTCCGAGGTCTGCATCTCGATGCTGACCCACAGGTTTTTCAGGCCGGATGCGGCGCTGCGCAGCTTGGTTGAATTGCTGGCTTCCTGCACGGCGACAGCGATCTGCCGGGCCTTTTCAGAGAGCTTGGGGTCGTGTGCCAGCTGGGTGACGACGCCATATTCCAGCGTTTTGGCGAGCAGGTCGCGGAGCAGGGCAACATCTTCGGATTGCGTCCCGGCTTCATTGCTGTCTTCGGTCAGTTTTTTGAGCTGGCGGGTGATCTGGCCCAGTTGCTTGCGAGTCAGCGTCCAGTCGCTCTTGCTGATGGACTGGTCCAGGGCATTGAGCGGGTCGGCCAGCTCGGGATATTGCAGGTTCAGGTCCATGACCAGCCCGGCCAGCGCTGTTTCGGCGGAGGGGGCATTGGGTTTGTCCGGGACCGTGGGTTTGCCAACGATCTCATCGTACAGTGTGTGGTAGTTGTCCGGGGTGGGCGCGATCCGGCGCATGGCAAGGCGGCGCAAGGTTTCGCGTGCGACTTCGGTCGGATTGTTCAGGTTGATTTTGTCGGTCGGTTCAGCCACTTTTGCGCCCCAGCCCGATCGGGCTATTTCCATGCAGTGCATGGTAAGCCGGGATGGGGAAGGCTAAAGACCGGATTAAGGCGGTAAAACCCCGGCATTTCCAAAGACAGATGCAAGTTTCAGGCTACACGCCGCAAGGCGAAATTTGCCGCTTATAACTTGCTGGTTTCAGTCGAGAAGCCCGTTTTTGATCGCGTAATGCGTCAGCTCGGCATTGTTCTTGAGCTGCATTTTTTTCAGCAGGCGGGCGCGGTACATGCTGATGGTCTTGACCGACAGCAGCAACTTGTCGGCGATGGCTGAGACCGGCAGCCCGGAGGCGATCATGCACAGGGTCTGGTATTCGCGATTGGACAAGCCTTCGTGAGGTTGGCCGATGCGTTCGCCACTGATTTCGCTGGCGAGTTCCTGGGCCAGTTCGGCGCTGATGTATTTTTTGCCCGAGGCCACCAGGCGTATCGCATCGACCAGCTGATCCGGCGCGCTTTGCTTGTTGAGGTAACCGGCCGCCCCGGATTTCAATGCGCGCACCGCATACTGGGTTTCACGGTGCATGGACAGCATCAGCACCTTGATTCCGGGGTGCTCCTTTTTCAGCAGTTCCAGGGTTTCGATGCCGCTGCGGTCGGGCATGGAAATGTCCATCAATACCATGTCCCACGGCTCCTGCCGTGCGATTTTCATGGCCTGTGAGGAGCAGTCGGCTTCGCCGGCCACTTCGATGTCGTCGACCTCGGCGAGGATTTGCTTGAGTCCCTCACGGACAATGGCATGGTCGTCAACGATGAGGATGCGATACGGTTTGATGGCTGCCACGGCGGAATCGGGTTCTGAACGGTTGAAAGGATTATGCCGTTATTTTGCCGCGCCGGCAGAGGTGTCGGGCAAAGGAACGCGCAGGCTGATCTGGGTGCCGCGGCGCCTGGCGGGCTGGATGGTCAACTCGCCCCCCAGCGCGGTGGCGCGCTCAGTCATGCCGAGCAGGCCAAATCCGTTGCCATTGCTTTTGCCGCGGGTCGGCTGGATACCCTTGCCATTGTCGATAATGGTCAGCAGCAGCGCCTCATCCTGCAGGGCCAGGGTGACGCTGACCCGGGTGGCGCGAGCGTGTTTGATGACGTTGGTCAGGGCTTCCTGCACGATGCGGAACACGGTGATGGCAGCGTCGGGGTCGAGTGGAATGTCCTCTTTCGGTGCGCTGAATTCAATGGCAAGGTCGGCATTCCGGCCAAAACGCTGGAGCTGCCAGTCGATGGCGGAAACAATGCCGAAATCGAGAACGGGGGGACGTAAACTGGAGGCAATGCGGTGGGTGGCTTCGATGGTCTGGTCCACCACGTTGTCCAGATACAGGGTGCGGTTGAGCAGGCTGTCGTCGTCGGCAGGCAGGCGCCGCATCAGCCAGGACAAGCCAATCTTGATGGCCGTGAGATTGCCGCCGAGATCGTCGTGCACTTCGCGTGCCAGGTGCAGGCGCTCGCTTTCCTTGACCGATTCCACGTGCGAGGCCAATGCGCTGAGTTGCGCTTTGGAACGCCGGATTTCAGCTTCGGCCAGTTTGCTGTGCGTGACGTTCAGCATGATGCCGTCCCAGATGGGTCCGTCCGGCGTGTCGCGCTGGCTGACACGGATATTCACCCACTTGACGTCTTTCCAGGCCTCCATCCAGATGCGGCCTTCCCAGTTGAAGGTCATGTGCCCGCCGCCCGCCTTGGCCTGCTTGCTCAGGTAGTCGGCCTTGTCTTCTTCCATGATCAGATCGAAAAAGCGTTCCGGGTCGGCAATCAGGGCCGTGGCCTTGATCCCGAGCAACTGGGCCGATTGTTCGCTGACGTAGCACAGCGCAGTGCGGCCGTCCGGCTTGCGCAGTGCCTGATAGGCCATGCCTGGGATATGCGCGACGATGGCACGTAAATCTATATTGGGGTGATCCGGCGTCGGTGAGGTGGTTTCACGTACGCTGGCATCGGTTGCGGCCCAGACGAAGACCGCTTTGCCTGCGCCAACCGGGCGGGAGAGTTTGATCTCTGCCGGATACAGCGTGCCGTCGCTGCGGCGGCAGGTGGCTTGGAGGGTGGCCCGGCGCTTTTTCCCGCTTTGCAGCGCGGCCAGCAGGCCGGACACGATGGGTACGTCTTCTTCGGCCAGACAATCCAGCGGGGTGAGATTCTGGATGGTTTTGAGCG
The DNA here is from genome assembly GCA_024710445.1 of Thiobacillus sp. Lineage (GTDB taxonomy): Bacteria > Pseudomonadota > Gammaproteobacteria > Burkholderiales > Thiobacillaceae > Thiobacillus. The sequence continues at coordinate 1,123 of JANJUT010000269.1, read as the reverse complement.
GATATTGCAGGCCGTGCACTGCGGCGGGACTGGCCTGGATGATGCGCAGGGAATCCGCATCAAAAATCAGAATCTCGGCCGTCGATTCCTGAAGGATTGTTTTCAGTAATACGTCGGTATCAGCCGTGTTGCGGGATGAAGTCATGACCCTCCTGGGGGATGAATGACGGTCTTTGTTGTCTTGTACCGCCATTATAGGGCGAGGTTTGATGGTCTCAGGATAGCCGATCGGTCACACGGCATTGAACCTAAAAACCGCAGTTGACCGCTCATTACCCTTGCAAACGCCACATGAACACAAGATTGAGTGCCTTCAATGCCGTTCACCCGGTGGGTGAGTCCGCTACACGCCCGATGGCACGCCTGCTCGTGCGCCTGCCTTTGTCGCGCCTCCTTGCGGGCCCCGGCCCACGGCGTCGTTGCTTCGTGGCAGACACCCGATCAGACGCACCCTCGGGCGCGTCCAACTGCGGTTTCTAGGTTGAATGTGGCTTGATTCAGGCGAGTCCGCCCACATCTACTAAGCTAACGAAAATAGGGACATCTTATGCCGACTATTCGACCCGCTGCCGTGGCGGGAAGCTTCTATCCCGGCCAACCGGGCACGCTCAAACAGGTGGTTGACGCACTGTTGGCGTACCCCCACGCCATCAAGCTGGCGCACCCGCCCAAGGCGCTGATCGTGCCGCATGCCGGCTATGTCTATTCCGGCCCTGTGGCGGCCAGCGCCTATGCGCAACTGGGCGCGCTGCGTGACCGCATCCGCCGGGTGGTGCTGCTGGGTCCGACGCATCGCGTCTATGTGCGCGGGCTGGCGCTGCCCGAGGCGGACCGGTTTGCTACCCCGCTCGGCGAGGTCCAGCTGGATGTCGAGGGAATGCAGCGCGTATCCGGCCTGCCGCAGGTGACTCCAAGCGCGGCGGCGCACCAGATGGAACACTCGCTGGAAGTGCAGTTGCCGTTCCTGCAGCAGGTGCTGGGTGATTTCCAGCTGCTGCCGCTGGCGGTGGGCGAGGCCAGCGCCGATGAAGTGGCCGAGGTGCTGGACTTGGTGTGGGGCGGCGACGAGACGCTGATCGTGATCAGTTCCGACCTGTCGCATTTCTTGCCCGATGCGCTGGCA
>JANJUT010000220.1 GCA_024710445.1 Thiobacillus sp. | reverse complement strand
GGTGATGTAGCTCAGTCGGTTAGAGCATCGGATTCATAATCCGGGGGTCGGTGGTTCAAGTCCACTCATCACCACCAGTTTCCATTTCGTTGCCCCTGATGCTACAGGCGGCGAAATTCCAGCCCCCAGTTTATTCACTGTTCCGGCACATGAAAAAAATCTACATCAAAACCTTCGGCTGTCAGATGAACGAGTACGATTCGGACAAGATGGCCGATGTGCTCAACGTGGCCGAAGGCCTGACCCCGACCGATACACCGGACGATGCCGATGTGATCCTGTTCAACACCTGTTCGGTGCGCGAGAAGGCACAGGAGAAGGTGTTCCACGATCTGGGCCGGGTGCGTCACCTGAAGCAGGCCAACCCCAACCTCATCATCGGCGTTGGCGGCTGCGTGGCGTCGCAGGAAGGCGCAGCGATTGTGTCGCGTGCACCCTTCGTCGACGTGGTGTTCGGCCCGCAGACCCTGCACCGCCTGCCCGAGCTGATCGCGAAGAAACGCGCCACCGGGCGCGCCCAGGTCGACATCAGCTTTCCCGAAATCGAGAAGTTCGACCACCTGCCGCCGGCGCGGGTCGAGGGCGCTTCGGCCTTCGTGTCGATCATGGAAGGCTGCTCCAAATACTGCACGTTCTGCGTGGTGCCCTACACGCGCGGCGAGGAGTTCTCGCGGCCGTTCGACGACGTGATCGCCGAGATTGTTGGTCTGGCAAATAGCGGGGTCAAGGAAGTCACGCTGCTGGGGCAGAACGTCAACGCCTACCAGGGCACGGCGCACGACGGCGGCACTGTCGATTTCGCCTTTCTGCTGGAGATGGTGCACGAGATTGCCGGCATCGAGCGCATCCGCTACACCACCAGCCACCCGCGCGAGATGACGCAGCGGCTGATCGAGTGCTACGGCAAGCTGCCCAAGCTGGTGTCGCATCTGCATCTGCCGGTACAGTCGGGTTCCGATCGCGTGCTGGCAGCGATGAAGCGCGGCCACACCATTCTCGAATTCAAATCCATCATTCGGCGCCTGCGTGAGCAACGCCCCGATCTGTGTTTGTCATCAGACTTCATCATCGGTTTTCCCGGCGAGACCGAGGCCGATTTCGGGGCGACGATGAAGCTGATCGAGGAACTCGATTTCGATGCCAGCTTCTCCTTTATCTACAGCAAGCGCCCGGGCACCCCGGCGTCCGATTATCCGGATGATGTGAGCCCCGAGCTGAAATCGCGGCGGCTGACGAAACTGCAGGCACAGATCGAAGCCCAGGCGCAGCGGGTGAACCAGGCCATGGTCGGCACCGTGCAGCGCGTACTGGTCGAGTGCCATGCCCGCAAGAATGTCGAAGAACTTGCCGGCCGCACCGACAACAATCGCATCGTCAATTTCGCCGGGCAGCCGCGCCTGATCGGACAGTTTGTTGAGGTCACGGTTACTCAGGCGCTGCCGCACAGCTTGCGCGGTGAAATTGCCATTCACGAAAGCGTGCTCGTTTGAAAACCGATATCGTCGAATTGAGACTTGCGCCGGAAGACAACCGGCGGCTCGCCAACCTGTGCGGCCCGATGGACGAAAACCTGCGTCAGATCGAAGCGGCGTTCGACGTGACCATCGGTCGTCGCGGCGCGAGCTTTCGCTTCAGCGGCGACTCGGCACAGGCGGAAAAGGGCGCGCAGGCGATCGAGCATTTCTACAATCGCGCGCATGACGAACTGAGCCTCGATGATATCCAGTTGGGCCTGGTCGAACTCACGCGCGGCCGCGCCGATGCCGAAGGACCGGAACTGCGCACCCGCCGCGCCGACCTGCGCGCGCGCACGCCGCGTCAGGGCGAATACAGCGAGCAGATCCGCAGCCACGACATCACCTTCGGCGTCGGCCCGGCCGGCACCGGCAAGACCTATCTGGCGGTGGCGTGCGCGGTCGACGCGCTGGAGCGCGAGCAGGTCAAGCGCATCGTGCTGACGCGCCCGGCGGTGGAAGCGGGCGAGCGGCTGGGTTTCCTGCCGGGGGACCTGACGCAGAAGGTCGATCCCTATTTGCGCCCGCTTTACGATGCGCTGTACGACCTGATGGGCTTCGACAAGGTGACACGGCTGATCGAGCGCCACTCGATCGAAGTCGCGCCGCTGGCCTTCATGCGCGGCCGCACGCTCAACCATGCTTTCATCATTCTCGATGAGGCGCAGAACACCACGCCCGAGCAGATGCAGATGTTTCTGACGCGGATTGGCTTCGGTGCACGTGCCGTGGTCACCGGCGACCCGACCCAGATCGACCTGCCCAAGCACATCAAGTCCGGCCTGCTTGACGCCGCCGACGTGTTGTCCGACGTGCGCGGTATTGCCTTCACCCATTTCCTGTCCGAGGACGTGGTGCGCCATCCGCTGGTCGGCCGCATCGTCGATGCCTATGCCGCGCGCCGCGCGGAAACGGAAACGCATGGCAAGTCCTGAGTCCGGGTTGCGGCTGGCGGTGCAGTTTGCCAGCGCAGCGGACGATCTGCCCAGCCGCGCCCAGGTCCGCCGCTGGGTGGCCGCCGCGCTGGAAAACAACGCAGAGATCACGGTGCGCATCGTTGACGCCGAAGAAGCCCAGGCGCTCAACAATGATTACCGCCGCAAGGACTATGTGCCCAACGTGCTGACCTTTGAATACGGTGAGATAGAGCCCGATGTACTCGGCGGCGATGTGGTGATCTGTGCGCCGGTCGTCGAGCGCGAAGCGCGCGAACAGGGCAAACCGCTGAAGGACCATTACGCCCACATGACCATTCATGGTGTGTTGCATCTGCAGGGCTACGATCACATCGTGCCGGCGGACGCCGACATCATGGAAACACGCGAAACCGCTATACTGAGGCGCTTCCGTATCCCCAATCCTTATACTTCCTGATACAAAATGGAGTCTGACAGTAAACCGAGCTTGCTCGAGCGCATCTCCCACTGGTTGATGCGCGAACCTGAAGACCGTGAACAGCTGATCGAATTGCTGCACGGCGCTTACGAAAACAGCCTGATGGATGCCGACGCGCTGGCGATGATCGAAGGCGTGCTGCAGGTGTCCGAAATGCGGGTCGGCGAAATCATGATCCCGCGTGCGCAGATGGATGTCGTTGACATCAACGATGCGCCCGAAGTGTTCATTCCCCGAGTCATCGAAACCGCGCACTCGCGCTTTCCGGTCATCGACAAGGACCGCGACGACATCATCGGCATTCTGCTGGCCAAGGATCTGCTGCGGCATTACGCCGAATCCGATGCCGACATTCGCGGCATGCTGCGTCCTGCCGTGTTCATTCCCGAGTCGAAGCGCCTCAATGTGCTGCTGAAGGAGTTCCGCTCCAACCGCAACCACATCGCCATCGTCGTCAACGAATACGGCGGCGTGGCCGGGCTGGTGACGATTGAGGATGTGCTCGAGCAGATCGTCGGCGACATCGAGGACGAATACGACTTCGACGAAACCGAGGACAACATCATCGCCGAGAGCGAAGGCGTGTTCCGCATCAAGGCCAGTACCGAAATCGAGGATTTCAACGCGACGCTGGGTACGCAATTCTCCGACGAGGAATTCGATACCGTCGGCGGACTCGTCGTCTCGCGCTTCGGCCACCTGCCCAAGCGCGGTGAAACCGTCACCTTCGATGGCTTCATCTTCAGCGTGTTGCGCGCCGACAGCCGTCGTTTGCTCGCAGTACGGGTGTCGCGCCTGCACGCCGAGCCGGACGCGCAGTAGCCCGGCGGCTTTATAAATTGTGGCTGCGGTCGCCGCGCATAAACGCGGCCAGCGGCGCAATGTCCCCCTTGGAAAACGCCATTACCTTGAACAGGTCGCCCATTTCGGCGGGTGAAACCAGCCGCTGCACCGCATTGCTCTGTGGCAGATAGGCGGCTGCGTCGCTGGGTGAAACCTGCATCAGCAATTCGGTCAGTCCGGCATTGAGCAGGAAGTTCGCCTGGCTGGTATAGCCTGCCAGATCCAGTCCCGCAGCAGCGCCTGCCCGGGCCGCCGCGCTGAAATCGACGTGCGCGGTGAGATCGCACAGTCCCGGAAAATAGAACGGATCGTCCAGTGCATGATGGCGGTAATGTGCGCGTAGCGTGCCCATGTGGCGCTGCGGATGGTAGTACTCACTCTCGCCGAATCCATAGTCGATCAAAAGGATCAGGCCACGATCCAGGCATTGCGCGAGCGTGGCGATGAGCCCGTCGGCCGCCAGGTTGATCTCGGAGAGGTAGCCCGGCGCCAGGGCCAGGGCTTCGGCGCGGGCGCGTAGCAGGGGGTCGGTGATCGGGCGGTCCTGCCATGCGAACGCTTCGCCTTCCTGTCTCACGCCACGCACCGTTGGTCCGGATTCGGTCCAGTGAATCCATTCCACCGGCAGTGCATCGAGCACCTCGTTGCCGAGGATGACCCCGCTGAAATGTTCGGGCAGGATCTCCAGCCAGTGCACCCGGTCAGCCAGGTGCGGCAGCTCGCGCGCCACGGTGTCCTGCTGACGCTTGCGCAGGTCAGCGCTCACTTCCAGGATGCTGTAGCGAGCGGGCAGGGCGTCGAGCCGTTCCAGTTCGCCCAGCACATCCACCGCCAGCCGGCCGCTGCCGGCGCCCAGTTCCAGCACTTCGCCGCCGGTTTGCTGCAGGACCGGCGCAATGGCCCGGGCCAGCGTGCGGCCGACCAGCGACGTCATTTCGGGTGCGGTCACAAAGTCGCCTGCCGCGCCCAGCTTGGTTGCGCCCGCCGCGTAGTAACCCAGGCCGGGCGCATAGAGTGCGGCTTCCATGTAGTGCGCAAACGATATCCAGCCGCCCGCGTGTTGAATCTGTTCCTGGAGATGCTTGACGACGCGCTGGCTGTGGGCGAGGGCATCGGGGGAGGGGGGTGGCAGCATGCGGTGGATGACTTCATGGATAATGCGGAGTTCCAGGAATATTAAGGGCGAATCCCGATGCATGGCAAAACAGCGTTGATTACCGGTGGCGCAAAACGCGTGGGCGCGGCCTCGGCACGTCTGCTGCACGGAGCCGGCGCCAACCTGATGATCCATTACCGCAGTTCGGCGACCGAGGCGCGCGCATTGCAGGACGAATTGAATGCCATTCGTGCCGACTCGGTGGCGCTGATCCAGGCCGATCTGCTCGATATCGGCGGCCTGCCCAGCCTGATCCACAAGACCGTCGCCACCTTTGGCGGGCTGGATGTGCTGCTCAACAATGCATCGAGCTTTTACCCCACGCCGGTCGGCACCATCGCCGAAAAGGACTGGATCGACCTGATGGGCAGCAACCTCAAGGCGCCGCTGTTCCTGTCGCAGGCCGCCGCCCCCGAGCTTAAAAAACGCCGTGGCTGCATCATCAACATCACCGACATTCACGCTGACCGGCCGTTGAAAAGCTATGTCGTCTATTCCATCGCCAAGGCCGGGCTGGTGGGACTCACCAAATCACTGGCGCGTGAACTGGCGCCCGAGGTGCGGGTCAACGCCGTCGCGCCGGGGCCGATCATGTGGCCGGAAGACGATGCCAATTTCGACGAGGTGTCACGCCAGCGCATCATCTCGCACACCATGCTCAAGCGCGCCGGCGACCCCACTGACATTGCCCTTGCCGTGCGCTTTTTTGCCATGGACACGCACTTCGTGACCGGGCAGGTGCTGGCGGTGGATGGCGGGCGCAGCGCGAAGCTTTGAAGTCTTATCCGCCTGAAAATGGTTTCGCCGCATGCGGTGAAACTGTTCTCAGGCCTGTTGATCAACCGCAATTTCTCTAAGTGGTATTCCTGGTGCCTGACGCGATCAACCCTGTTGTGAACTGGACCGAAGCAGACACGGACCACTCGGCCCGCTGGCGTGCCGAGGGCGGCGCCCCTGCGCCCAGGCGCGTGATGGTCGTCAATGATCAGCTCGCGGCGGATGCGGCTTACCGGCTGGCCAGCGAAGGCACGGCGTTGCTGTGGCGCGGCGATTTCCAGAATGCGCGTCAGCTGCTGCAGGCCATGGCCCGCCGCATCGACCGCAAACCGCGCAAGGCGGCGACCTCGCCGGCCGAAGCCTTCAATTTTCATCGTCAGGCGCAGTCGCAACGCGCCCGCACGCTGGGGATGCTGCTGCTGCCACTGGATGCGGACTACAGCATCCCGCTGCGGCGCGCGCCGAACGTCAAAGAAGCCTGCGCTGAAGCCTATGGGCCGGGTGAGGAGGCCTCGATCGTGTCGCTGCGCGAGTTGCTCGGCGTCATCGGTGCGCACGAATGGCGCAAGAAAGGCGTGGAAGTCACGGCGCTCGAGGGCCGCATCCACCCGCATTACGGCGTATTCTCACCAGTACGCGGCGAATATGTCGGACTGGTGAACGCTGCGCCATTGCCGACCTCGAAGCTTGCCTTCGATATCGGCACGGGCTCCGGCGTGCTGGCTGCGGTGCTGGCCCACCGTGGCGTCAAGCACGTCATCGCCACCGATCAGGACCCGCGCGCCCTGGCATGCGCGCGCCAGAATATCGCCCGGCTCGGACTGAAAGGCCGGGTCGATGTGGTCGAAGCCAACCTGTTTCCCGAAGGCCGCGCACCGCTCATCGTCTGCAATCCGCCGTGGGTGCCTGCACGCGCCAATTCGCCGCTCGAACACGCGATCTACGATCCGGACAGCCGCATGCTGCTGGGCTTTCTGAACGGACTGGCGGCGCATCTGGAACCCGGCGGCGAAGGCTGGCTGATCCTGTCGGACCTGGCCGAACACCTGGGCCTGCGCTCGCGCGAGTGGTTGCTGGCTGCGTTCGATGCAGCCGGGCTGGACGTGGTGGCGCGGATGGACACCAAGCCCACGCATCCCCGCGCGGCCGACGCCACCGATCCGCTGCATGCTGCGCGCGCCGCCGAAGTCACGTCGCTGTGGCGGCTTGCCGCACGAACCGCCTGACCCATATTTGAATCACGCATCAAAGGAAACAGACCATGAATCCCCGCCGCCATTTGTTTACTTCCGAGTCCGTGTCAGAAGGTCATCCCGACAAGATTGCCGACCAGATTTCCGACGCCATCCTCGACGCCTTTCTGGCCGAGGAACCCGAGGCCAAGGTGGCCTGCGAAACCCTGGTCGCCGACAATCTGGTGGTGATCACCGGTGAATTCAAAACCGTGCGCAAGGAACTGTTCGACGAGGTGCGGGGCCGCGCCGAGTCCATCGCTCGCCAGGTGCTGCGCGACATCGGCTACCGTGATGCTGAAACCGGCATCGACCCCAATACCTGCGAGGTGCAGGTGCGCTTCAATCATCAGTCGATCCAGATCCACAAGGGCATCACGCTCGAAGGCGGCGATATCGGTGCTGGCGACCAGGGGCTGATGTTCGGCTATGCCTGCGACGAAACCCCCGACCTGATGCCGTACCCGATCTGGCTGGCGCACCGTCTGGTGCAAAGGCAGGCCGAACTGCGCAAGTCCGGCGCCTTGCCGTGGCTGCGTCCCGACGCCAAAAGCCAGGTTACCGTCGCCTACGAAGGCAACAAAATGGCCGGCGTCGAAACCGTGATCATTTCCACCCAGATCGCGCGCGACCTCGACCCGGCCTGGGTCGCGCAGGAAGTGGCGCGCGAAATCGTCGACCCGCTGGTGCCGGCCGCGCTGCGCACGCCGACGTTCAGGTTGTGGGTCAACCCCGCCGGCCCGTTCGAAATCGGCGGCCCCAACGGCGACACCGGATTGACCGGCCGCAAGATCATCGTCGATACCTACGGCGGCTCCTGCCCGCACGGCGGCGGCGCGTTTTCCGGCAAGGATCCGACCAAGGTCGATCGCTCGGCGGCGTACATGGCGCGCTACATCGCCAAGAATCTCGTGGCGGCGGGTTATGCCAAGCGCTGCCTGGTGCAGCTGGCCTATGCCATCGGCGTGGCCGAGCCGGTGTCGCTGCTGATCGACACCTACGGCACCGGCAGCGTGCCCGACGAAAAGCTGGAAGACATGGTGCGCTGCACCTTCAGGCTCACGCCGCGCGGCATCATCGAGAGCCTCGATCTGCGCCGCCCCATTTACCGGCAGACCGCGGCCTATGGCCATTTTGGGCGGGCCGAGCCGGACTTCACCTGGGAGCGCACGGATCAGGCGCAGAAGCTGGCGGCGTACAAGTCCTGAGGCGGGATGACGGGCAGATGAATTCCCGACTTGATTAGTCAGGTAAATGGGCTAGTTTGAATAGTCCTTCTACCCGTTACGGGAGTCAGGCATGTCCGACCAAGTTCAGATCTCCATCGACCGCGAAATCTACGACCGGCTGCAAATGCTCATGGTGCCGCCCATCAGTGATGCCAACGCCGCGATCGAAGCCTTGTTGTTCCATGAAGGGCACACCAGCAAGGCTGCCGCCGCGCTGGAAGCCAGCGAGCAGCACTTCACATACGAACAGGAACTCGAACGCGCACAACGTGGTGTTTACGATTCCGGTGGTTGCACCTAAGCCGCCCGTCTGGATGGTTGCCTGATGTGATTGATGCATTGGGCACTTGTCTTCAGTGTTTGAGGACAGCGTTTGATCGTGACGTTCTAAATGGATACCGCGCGGCAGATTGCATCATTGCAGCCTGCCGCGGGCAACCCCTGCCTCCTGCGCTACCGTTCCTCAAGCACGCTACGCCTGGGGGGGGGGGGCGTAGCGCAGGTGTCGTAGCGTCTCCTCACTCGTTTTTTTCGCGACGGCTTTTTGCCTTGTTCGCGTTGACTCAACTGCCTGTTGCTGCTTCGAACTGGCCGCTCCTCCAATGGCCTGTTTGGATTCATTGCGCACTTCATTTGCGTGCCGGTCGTTGACCATGGATTGCCAGGCTGTCCCTGATTGCAGACAGCTGCCCTTTCCAGAGGGTGTGGGTGCCTAGCAGCCTGTCGGACTTGAAGGAAATCGGCTGCAAATCCGCCTGGCCGGTTCATATTTCGCCGCTTTCTTGGGCAATAGAACGACTATTACCCTGCAAAACCGTCAAAATCTGTCCTCGCCCAGCCGAATTTTCGCTTCGATTCTTCAAGTCCGGCAGGCTGCTAGCGTTTTCCCGCTGCGTTGCGCGCCAGTTCCAGGCTTGACGTATCCGGCTGGCTCGATTCCGCCGCCGCAGACTGCGAGGGAAGTTCCGTGACTTTGCTCACGCGGGTGTCGGGTGTATGCATCGCCATGTTTCCGGTAATCGAACCCCCTTCCTCGACCATCAAGGCCCCGTAGTGGATCGTTCCCGAGACCCGGCCGGTGGCGTACACCACCAGCCGCTTGCGGGCGGTCAGTTCACCCTCGAAGGTGCCGCGAACTTCGGCCACGTCGATCTCGGCCTTGCCCGAAAACACGCCGCCTTCGGCAATGCGGATATCGCGGCTGTTCATGGAGGCTTCCACCCGGCCTTCCACCACCAGAATCTCGCAGTCGGTGATTTCCGAACCTTTCAGCTTGATGTTCGGACCCACGATGAGTTTGTTGCCATCCTCGGGCGTGTCAGCGGCTGCTGCGCTTTCCGGTTTTACGGCTTCGGCCGATCGGAGCGCATCATTGGACGACTGATGGAATCGGCTGGATTCGGTCCGGGTCATGCTGGGAAGTTTGGAATCGGCTTGGGAAGGGGGGGAATGCATGAAGTTCTTGAGCATGGGAATGGATTCCTTCGATGAACTGGGTTGCAAAACGCGATAACGCGGTTGCGGTCTTGAAGCTGGACGCCGCCCCATCTATTCGCAAGGCGCGTGCCAGTGACGGAATTTGTTTAATAAACAGACAGATAGAGAATTTGCGTGGGATGAACCCGGGCTGTAATCCCGGCTATTTGTCCCCAAATCGCGACAGGGAATCCGGCTGATTCAAGGGTGTTGCCGGGAATTGCTCAATAAAACAGATAGATAGGGCGGAATTGGCGTGTCGTCAATGAGCGACATCCGCAAGAAGATATCCCAAGCCAGACTGGCTGCAGTGATGTTTGGCGGTAACTTCCCTATGGGGGAGCGTCTGAATTATGCGTTGAATGACAGGTTCGAGGGGGCTTTCACCACCTGGCAAAACTGCCCGCGCAACAGGGCAGAGCCGCTCACCGGATCGCTGGCCGGGCCCATCAGGGCGGCATAGTTCGCTGCCATTTCTGCTGCTTCGCCGGGCACCGCCTGCCACCAGCCGTAATGCGCCCAGACTGTGCCCGTATCCAGTTGGGCATCGAATTTGGCGCGTGCCCGCATCGTGCCATAGGGCGACTGCACGTCGACTGCCGCGCCATCCGCGATGCCGCGTTCGGCCGCCACGGCGGGATGCAGCATGATGAGCGGCAGCCGTTCGCCGCGTGCCGACTGATGCGCCTGCTGGTGCTGGCTGTGGCAGCGGTCGGGCAGCTTGGCGCAGGTCAGCAGCAAGGGGAATTCCGGCGTGGGCTGCGTTTCACGAAACATCGGCAACGGCGGCTGGCCGATTTCCCGGAGGGCTTCGGCATACATTTCCACGCGTCCGCTCGGTGTGGCGAATCCCGTGTCCTGATATTTCCGGTAGCGGGTTTGCAGCGGCAACACCACGCCCTCCGGCGCTGCGCGCAAGCCTTCCGGCGTCAACCCGCTTGGTTCAAGCACATGCCGCAAACCTGCTTCGGCATTCCCATCGAAAAAATCCGCCTGCAGCCCCAGCCGGTTTGCCAGTTCAAACACCAGTTCGGCGTCGGAGCGCGCTTCGCCACGCGGCGGCAGGATGGGCGTGCGGAGCTGTACCCGCGCATCGGCCGCCTGGTCGATGAAAAACCCGGCCTGCAGCCCGCTGCGCTCCCACGGCATGGCAACGGGAAACAAAATGTCGGCATCGCGGCTCATGGCCGAGTGAAAGAAATCGGCATGGGCGAAAAATTCCAGTCCCTGTAATGCCTCCCGGCCCTGCTGCGGATTGGCGCGCGTGGCCAGCAGATTGGCGCCGAAAGACAGCAGGCCGCGCACGGCATAAGGCTGCTGCCGCAGGATCGCCTGGTACAGGTCGGCTTCGGCAATCCAGCCATGCCGCGCCGGGCCGAGGGGCCGTTCCGTCATGCCCAGCGCCTTGTTTGCCTGGCCGGGCGGCAGCAAGTCACGCCCCATCACATTGCGCAGTGGCGGCTTGGCGAAAAATACGTTGCCGCCCGGTGCATCCAGGCAGCCGGTCAGGGCGTAGAGCAGATGCAGGGCGCGGCTGGTCTGCGTGGCCTGGTCGTGCTGGTTCAGCCCGGCCCAGCCATAGAACGACACCGGCCCCTGGCTGCGCAGCAGCTCGGCGGCCTCGGCAATCTGCCCGGCGGGGAGGCCGGTTTCCTGCGCGGCCCGTGCCAGCGGGTAGTCGGCACAGCGTTGGGCGAACAGGTCGAAAGCCGGACGGCAGGCAACCGGGCCATCAAGTGTTGCCACCTCGAAGCGGCCCGACAAGGCAAAGTCGCCTGGCGTGCCGGGCGGCGGGGCCGCAACGGCGCATGCGCGCGCCGAGTCCCACACCGCCTGCGAGCCATCGGGCAAGAGCAGAAACTGGCTGCTGTCCTCGCGCACCAGGAAAGCGCCGGTGCTGTAGCGCAGGATGAAGTCGCGGTCATAGCCGCCCTGCGCAATCAACTGATGCGCCAGCGCGAGCGCCAGCACCCCGTCCGTGCCCGGCCGGATGCGCAGCCAGACATCGGCACGCCGCGCAAACCCGGCGCTGCGCGGGTCCACCACAATCAGCTTCATGCCGCGCTGGCGCGCCTGCTCGATCTGCTCCGCCATGGCCAGCCAGGTGGCCGAGGGGTTGATCCCCCACAACATCAGGCAGCCCGTCGCGGCAAATTCGGGCATGCCGATGTCCGAACCGAACGTCAGCTGCGGCGCAAAATCCCGATGCCAGTTGCAGACATGCGTGGTCCACACCGTGTTCGGGCTGCCGAATGCATTCGCCAAACGGAAAATCCACTGCATGCCATCCGCCACCGCGGTTCCGCTCGGCGTCGTCACGCAGAACGCCATCGCTTCCGGACCGCCCTGGTTGGCGATCTGGCGCATCGCCGTGGCCGTGGTGCGCAGCGCCTCGTCCCAGCTGATGCGCTGCCAGCCGGGGTTGGCGCTGCCTTTGGGATTGCTGCGTTTGAGCGGCGTGAGAATCCGTTGCGGGTGCTTCAGCAGATCAACCGCAGCATGGGCCTTGCTGCACAGGTGCTTGCCCGTGGGATGGGCGGGGTTAGGCGCCACCGCCGTCAACTCGCCATCCCCCACCGTATAGAGGCAGCCACAGCGGGAAATGCACAGCGGACAGTAGGACGATATTTGGGTCACATCAGGCTCTGCTGTGTTTGAGCGGCCCGTTTACAGCCATGCGCCAGTTCCACCAGATGCGGCAGCAGTTCGGAGTGCCTTTGCACGTGGAAAATGAAACGTGGCACATCCCGTTCGGTCGTCTGCGCCATGAAAGGTTCACCCCAGAAGCTGAGCAGCGCTTCGGAGCCTCCGCTCAACTGGTTGTCAGCCAGGATGAAAGACACTGTTTTGCTCAAATTGCACCAGCGCGGTTCCCTGACTTTCGTGCTGTCACCGCAGGCCGCGAGCTTGGGCAGAATGGCCTGCTGCCACAATTCTTTCTGGCTTTCATCGAGAATGAACTGGATCGAGGTGACCATCGGGTTGTCCACCGCTGGGCGTAGCAAAGCGTCGAATAGCGGCTGCGGTTTATACATCGACAGGCAGACGTTGAACCAGATCGTGTCGCCGCTCATATGGCGAATGAAATGCTCGTTGGACGAGCGCAAGTGACGGGGGCCAACCAGTACTACCTCAGGCGGCTTGAGATGATTCTGGATACGGCTGACCGCGTGCGCGGTGTGATCGACCTGTTCGGCGGTCAGCTCGTTGTTGCGCGTGTGCCGCATGAAATTGATGAACAGCAGGGCCATCAAGGCAAGCACGATGGGCAGGATGACCGTTTCGTCCACCACATGCAGCAGGTGCAGCACGATTGCCGCGACTGCTGCCATGACGCCGGCGATCGCATCCCATTCAAGGCTGAGGAATTTTTTCACTTTCATTGGTGGCCTCACAACAACTTGACGGCAACATTGCCGATTAGCCCCCCGCGGCAGGCAATGGCTGTTGGGGGTAATGCTTGATCATTTCACCCTTATGTCTGGATGGGTCGATCATTTTGCTGCTTCAGCGAGCAACGTCTGGTAGACAGCGAGGTCGGTTGCCGAATGGCAGCAGAAGATCACTTCACCGATGGCTGGAAATGTCTGCACCGCGTCGCGCACCGTCGCCACGGCAATCCGGGCCGCGAGCTTGATCGGGTAGCCGTAGACGCCGGTGCTGATGCTGGGAAATGCCAGCGTGTGGAGATCATGTTGAGCGGCGACCTCGATCGCGCGCCGGTAGCACGAGGCCAGCAAAGCCGCTTCTTCCCGTTCGCCGCCGTGCCAGATCGGGCCCACGGTGTGGATCACGAAGCGGGCCGGCAATTGGTAACCTGGCGTGAGCTTGGCGTCGCCTGTCTGGCAGCCATCCAGCCGGCGGCATTCTGCGAGCAATTGTGGTCCGGCCGCGCGATGAATCGCCCCGTCCACCCCGCCGCCGCCGAGCAGCGAGGGGTTGGCGGCATTGACGATGGCGTCAACTTTGAGGGTCGTGATGTCGGCCTGAATGGCGTGCAGTGAGGTGGACATGGTTCTTTTTGTAATCGCTTATGCTGCCACGCGCAAGCTTCCACGGCTGACGCTTTCGCCATCCCCGGGGCGCAGCGACCAGAACGACAGCGACGACAGCATCGTCATGCCACCCAGCGTCAGAAAGGCGTAATGCAGCGCGCTCCTCACCGCTACGTGGTCGGTTTGCGGCTGATCGCCCAGATACCAACCGGCGACCAGCGACCCGCAAGCCAGCCCGAAGCTCATCGACATCTGCTGCATCGAACTGGAAATCGTGCTGGCCATGCTCGAATCGGGCGTATCGATGTCGGCAAACGCCATCGAATTCATGCTGGTGTATTGCAGCGAATTGAAGAAACCCATCGCCAGGCCCAGCAGCACGATCAGTGTGATCGGCGTGGCCGGCGTCACCAGCGAAAACAGGCAGACGACGACCCCGATCATCACCGTGTTCACGATCAGCACGCGCCGGTAGCCGAAGCGTGCAAGCACCCGCGAGGCGATGAGCTTCATCCCCATGGCCGCCGCTGCCACCGGCATCATCAGGAGGCCCGACTGCCAGGCGGGCATGCCCAGGCCGAGCTGATAGAGCAGCGGCAGCAGAAAAGGCATGCCACCCATCCCCAGACGCGTGATGAAGCCGCCCACCACCGCGACGCGAAACGTGCGCACCCGGAACAGCGCCAGGCGCAGCAGTGGATGCGGCGTCTCGCGGGCATGCAGGAAATACGTGCCCAGCAGGCTCAGGCTGAGTGCCAGCAGAAGCGCGCCCGAGATCGCGTCGATCTGATGCTCGCCGAAGATTTCCAGCAGCCAGGAAAGCAAAGCCGCGCCGCTGCCGAACAGCACCAGGCCGACGACATCCAGCGGCCGCCGGGCATCGCCCCGGTAATCCGGCATATAGCGATGCGCCAGCCACAACGCCATCAACCCCACCGGCACGTTGATGAAGAAAATGGCGTGCCACGACAGCCAATGCACGATCAGGCCGCCGACCGTGGGCCCCAGCAGCGGCCCGATCAACGCCGGGATGATGACGAAGTTCATCGCCCGCAACAGTTCCGATTTGGGAAAGGTGCGAATGATCGCCAGCCGGCCCACCGGCATCATCATCGCCGCGCCCATGCCCTGCAGAATGCGCCCCGCCACCAGCATCGGCACGTTCTGCGCCAGCCCGCACAGGATCGAAGCAAAAGTGAACACAGCCACCGCGATGCCGAACACGCGCCGCGTGCCGTAGCGGTCCGCCATCCATCCGCTCACCGGGATGCACACTGCCAGGCTCAGGATGTAGCTGGTCACCACCGCCTTCAGGCTCAAGGGCGTCACCTGCAGACCCTCCGCCATCGCCGGCACCGCCGTATTGACGATGGTGGTATCGAGCCCTTCCATGAACAATGCCACGGCCACGACCCAGGGCAGGTAGGTTTTGACCGTGGAGGGGTTCATTTTTTGCGGGCGGGGAATAGGTGGCTCTCAGTGCTTCAGTTTACGTCAGGCGAATACTGACTAGGCCGTAGCCGACACTTGCTGCGCATGTGGTACTGCAAGACCTGCCCCCGTGCTGCAGGCTCTTACATGCGGCGCAATGCGCTTCGCTTATTTCGCCCTACGCGGGCTTACCATATCTTCGATCTTCGATACCCATTCGGGGCCGATTTGAACAATCAAATCGTTCTTCTCCTTATCAATTGAGACACCGCGTTCGATCCAATCACAAACCCGTTCGAAGCCCAAAATCAAATCAGTGAGAAGGATCTGCGCAAGGTCAGTTTCAAATTCCCATAGTGAATCTCGATAGCTGAGGATCGTCATAAGTAGTGAATCAACAAGGAGTTGTAACTCTTCTGAATTGCAGAAACCACCAAATGGCCCTCGCTTGAATGGCTCGTGGATTGGTGGAATCGGGATGAACCAAATATGGCTCCGCCAGTTCAAACGTCCTGCCATTTCGATAAGACATCGCTGGATACCTGGCAGCAGTTCAGGCGACACACCGTGGCGGCCGATTGCCCCATGTGCAACATGCACGATCTCACGGCCAAACCTTACCCTTGATAGTGGTTTTGCACGGTATCTCTTGCCGAATGCCTCTTCGGTCTTGATTAGGTCGATTGAGTTTTCGCTAATCTGCATCGTATGGTCGAAGTGCCGCCTAACGTTAAATCCGAGTTCACTTCCCTGTGTACCCCCGATACCACTCCACCCACTTCCCAATCCCGTACTCCAGCGTCGTCGCCGGCTTGAATCCCGTATCGCGAACCAGCTCGTCGATGTCCGCATAGGTCGCCTGCACGTCGCCGTCCTGCATTGGCAGGAAGTTCTTTTTCGCGGTCTGGCCGAGCGCGGCTTCGATGGTGCCGATGAAGTCCATCAGTTGCACCGGGGTATGGTTGCCGATGTTGTAGACGCGGTAGGGGGCGTGGCTCGATGCCGGGTCGGGGTTCTTGTGATCGAAACTCGGGTTGCCCTGCGGGATGCGGTCGAGCACTTTGACGGTGCCGTCGGCGATGTCGTCGATGTAGGTGAAGTCGCGCGACATGTCGCCGTTGTTGAAGACGTCGATGGTGCGGTCTTCGAGGATGGCGGAGGTGAACAGCCAGGGCGACATGTCGGGCCGGCCCCACGGGCCGTAGACGGTGAAGTATCTGAGGCCGGTGGTGGGAAGGCCGTAGAGGTGCGAGTAGGTGTGCGCCATCAGCTCGTTGGCCTTTTTGCTCGCGGCGTAGAGGCTGACCGGGTGGTTGACCGGGTCGTGGGTGGAGAACGGGATCTTGGTGTTGGCGCCGTAGACGCTCGACGAGCTGGCGTAGACGAAGTGCTTGACGCCGTGGTGGCGGCAGCCTTCGAGCAGGTTGGCAAAGCCGACGATGTTGGACTGCACGTAGGCGTGCGGATTCTTCAGCGAGTAGCGCACCCCGGCCTGCGCTGCGAGGTTGATGACGGCGTCGAAGTGGCCTTTTTCGAACAGGTCTTCGGTCATCATGCGGTCGGAGATGTCTTCCTTGACGAAGCGGAAGTTGGGGTAGGGCTTCAGCTGCTCCAGCCGCGCCAGTTTGAGCGCCGGGTCGTAGTAATCGTTGAGGTTGTCGATGCCGACGACCTCGTCGCCGCGCTTGAGCAGGATTTGTGCAACGTGCATGCCGATGAATCCAGCGGCGCCTGTGACCAGCACTTTCATGTTTGACTCCCTGTTTTTTGCGCGATTTTAGCAGCCGCCAGTTGCCATCCCCTAGAATCACGCCATGCTGATCGTCTTTCAACGTGCGTTCTACCAGTTGCTGCTTGGCTTGGCGCTCCTGTTTCTGCCGCTGCGGCTGCTGCTGCGCGGCCTCAAGGAGCGTGGCTACTGGCGCCACATTCCCGAGCGCTTCGGTTTTGCCGGGGCACTGCCGGGTCAGCCGGTCTGGCTGCATGCGGTGTCGGTGGGGGAGGCGCGCGCGGCCGCGCCGCTGGTGGAAAAATTGCTCGCGCAAACCCCTGCACCGCCGATTCTGATGACGTGCATGACCCCGGCGGGGCGGGCGACGCTCGAATCGCTGTTCGGCACCCGTGCGGCGGTGCGCTACCTGCCTTATGACCTGGGCTGGGCGATGCGCCGCTTTTTGCAACAAACCCGGCCCCGCTTCGGCATTGTCATGGAAACCGAGCTGTGGCCTAACCTGGTGCGGGAGGCGCGCCGCGCGGGGATCGAATTGTTTCTGGTCAACGCCCGCCTGTCGGAACGTTCCGCGCGCGGCTATCGCAAGCTGGAAACGCTGACGCGCGCAACCTTGGGTGGATTTGCTGCGGTGGCTGCGCAGACCCGGGCCGATGCCGCGCGCCTGCTTGCCCTAGGCGCACATGGCGTGAAGGTGGCCGGCAACCTCAAGTTCGATATCGACCCGCCCGCGGCTCAGCTCGAACGGGGCGATGTGTTTCGCGAACGCATCGGCCAGCGCCCGGTGTGGCTCGTCGCCAGCACGCGCGATGGCGAGGAGCGCCTGGTGCTGGAGGCGTTTGCGCAACATGCGCCGGCGGATGTGTTGCTGGTGATGGTGCCGCGCCACCCGCAACGCTTTGACGAGGTGGCGGCGCTCATCAAAAGCCGCGGTCTGAGCCTGCAAAGGCGCAGCGCGAATGAAGCCGTGTCGCCCTCGACGCGCGTCTGGCTGGGCGATAGCCTGGGCGAGATGTTTGCCTATTACCGTGCGGCCGATTGCGCGCTGATCGGCGGCAGCCTGTTGCCATTCGGCGGGCAGAACCTGATCGAGGCCTGCGCGGTGGGCTGTCCGGTCATCCTCGGGCCGCATACCGAGAACTTCAAGCAGGCGGCGGAAGACGCCATTGCGCAGGGTGCGGCCTTGCGGGTGAACGATGCCGGCGCATGGGCGCGTGAGGCAATGCGGCTGACGCAGGATAGTGCGGCGCGGCAGCGGATGGGCGAGGCCGGCCAGGCGTTTACCGCCGCGCACAAGGGCGCGACGGGCCGGGTATTCGAACTGCTGGACCATCGCGGGGCGCGCTGAGGCCGCGCGCTATTTTCGAAGTGGCGCGTCCCGCGACGGGATGCGCCAGATCCATAATTCCAGCAGCAGCCCGCCGATCCCCATCGCCAGTTTGGCCTGCCATCCCGGCACGAAGAACGCGATGGATATTCCAAAGCTCAACGCAATCAACAGCATCGCCGTGCGCCTGGCGCGATAGGGCATGCTGCGGTGCGTGTGCCATTCGTTGAGGATCGGGCCGAAGGTCGGCTGCTCAAGCAGCCAGCGATGAATGCGCCGCGAGGAACGCGCGAAGCAGGCGGCCGCCAGCAGCAGAAAGGGCGTCGTTGGCAGCAGGGGAAGAAAAATTCCAAACACACCGAGCGCCATGAACAGCAGCCCCAGCCCGGCGAAGATCAGGCGGACGGGAATGGGATGGCGATGATGCGCGGAGGCCTCTTCGTGCGCTGGCCGGCTTTTAGCGGGAGGCAGTCCTGGTTGTCCGGCCAAGAGTCAGGTTGTCCCGTTTCAAGGCCAGGGCGGCGGGTGCGCCTTGTGCCCCGAACCCGGTAGCGGATGCGGCCGAACTGCTGCTGCGCTGACTGGTCAACAGCTGGTCGATTGCCTGCAGGTCGGCAGCCGACAGCGTGCCGGCCGCAGCCTTGAGTGACAAGCCTGCCAGCAGGTAGGCGTAGCGGGCGGCGGCCAGATCGCGCTGGGCGGAGAACACCTGCTGCTCGGCGTTGAGCACGTCGAGGTTGGTGCGCACGCCTACCTGCAGGCCGAGTTTGGTGGAAGCGAGTTGCGCCTTGGTGGAGACGAGCGCCTGTTCCAGCGCCTGCACGCGGGCGGCACCGCTGCTGACGTTGAGCCAGGCCTGGCGTGCCTGCAGGCTGGCTTCGCGGGTGGCGGCCTCCAGGTCCTGACGCGCCTTTTCCTGATTGGCGACGGCTTCGCGCACGCGTGAACTGGTCAGCCCGCCCTGGTAGATCGGCAGGTTGAGTTCCACGCCGATGGTGGCGGTACGGGTGTCGACCTGCAGGGCGCCAAAGTTCTGGCCGTTGCTGATGCTGTAGCCCGCCACGGCGTCGAGCGTGGGGTAGTGGCCGGCACGGTTGCGCTCCACTTCCTGGTCGGCGATGGCCTTGGACAGGCGCTGGATTTCGGCCTGCAGGTTGCCGTCGGCTGCGCGTGTCGCCCATTCATCGATGTTGCCGGTTTCGGCGTTCAGCTGCTTCAGTTCGACCAGCGAGTCGAGCGCGCCGGCCGGCTTGCCGATGAGCTTTTCCAGGGTGCGCAGACGGATGCTGAGGGTGTTCTGTTCGGCAATTTCCTGTGCCACCGCAAGGTCGAAGCGCGCCTGCGCTTCATGGGTGTCGGTAATGGTGGCAGTGCCGACTTCGAAGTTGCGCCTGGCGGACGCCAGTTGTTCGGTGATGGCGGTTTTCTGCGAATTGATGAAGGCGATGTTGTCCTGCGACTGCAGTACATCGAAATACGCTTGCGCCACGCGCAGGACCAAATCCTGCTCGGCGGACTTGAACTGCATTTCGGCGATTTTCACCTGGCTTTTGGATTGCTCGTACTGCACCAGGTTCTGCTTGCGGAACAGGGGCTGGGCCGCATTGATCGAGAGGCCATTGGAATCGTAGTTGGCATCGCCGCCCGGGAGGGTGGAGTCCACGCTGTTGTAGCGCACATTGCCGCCCAGGTTGACGTTGGGCAGCAGTCCGGCGCGACCCTGCACCGATTTTTCCTGGCCTGCCTGCAGGGCCGCGCGGGCGGCGGCATATTGCGCGTCGTAGGCCTGGGCATCGCGGAACACATCGGACAGGTTGGCGGCCTGGACAGCGGGAGCCAGAGCCAGGGTCAGTGCAAGAAACAGCGGTTTGAGTTGCATGTGGCGTCCAATTAAAAGCAGGGTCAGTAGCGTGGCATGGCCGGGTCGACTTCGTCGGCCCACGCTGCCACGCCGCCCGACAGGTTGATGACATCATCAAACCCGGTCGTTTCCAGATAACGGGCTGCGTGGTAGCTGCGCACACCGTGATGACAGATGACTACGGTTTCAGCTGTTTTGTTCAATTCCTGCAGGCGTGTCGGCAGTTCGTTCATCGGGATCAGGACTGCGCCGGGGAGCCGGCACAGGTTCCATTCCCAGGGTTCGCGCACGTCGAGCAGCACCGGAGTATGTCCTGTCTGAATATAGTCGGCGAGTTCGGCGGGGCGAAATTGACGCATCAGAAGACGAAGGCGGCAGGCTGCGGTGCGTTCAGCAGCGGCGCGACGCAGGTTTCAAACAGCACCACGCTGCGGGTGGCGCCAGGCGCGGTGCAGGTGACGAGTTGCGCCTGCATTACCGGCGCCTCGCCGACGATGGCGAACAAGCGTCCGCCCACTTTCAGGCTGCGGCGAAAGGCATCCGACAGCAGCGGCGTCGAGCCGGTCAGCACGATGACATCAAAGCCGAAATTGTCGGGCACTTCGCGCGCCGCGTCGAATGTAAGCAGGGTGGCATTGTGAATGCCGTGCGCCCGCAGGGTTTGCGTGGCGGCAGCGGTGAACTCGGGGACGATATCCACCGATACGACTTCAGCGGCGCGGGCAGCCAGCAGCGCGGTGAGGTAGCCACTGCCGGTGCCGATTTCCAGCACGCGGTCGGTCGGGCGCAGATCGAGTTCCTGGATCGCGCGCGCTTCGAGCTTGGGCGTCCACATGAACTGGCCGTGGCCGAGCGGGATTTCCATGTCGACAAAGGCCAGCGCGCGGTGTGGCTCCGGCACGAAATCTTCGCGGCGGATCTTGAACAGGAGATCGAGCACGTCCTGATTCAGGACATCCCAGGGGCGGAT
Source organism: Thiobacillus sp. (assembly GCA_024710445.1). Lineage (GTDB taxonomy): Bacteria > Pseudomonadota > Gammaproteobacteria > Burkholderiales > Thiobacillaceae > Thiobacillus. The sequence goes on along the minus strand of JANJUT010000220.1, from coordinate 914 downwards.
CTGTTGTTCCACCATGTTGTAGCGCGCTTGCTCGATGTTCATGCGGTGCCCTTGAATATCAATAAGTTAGACGGGGTCTTGCCTTGCAATTATTCCACATTTCGGCTAACTTTGGCCGCTTGCCAGGGGTCTCCAGCCGGATGGTCTGCGGATGGAGTGAGACATACCCTTTGAACCTGATGCGGTTGAAACCGCCGTAGGGAGGCTGTTCAACAGCCTCCCCGTTTAATTGGCGAGGCTGGTCCCGGCCTCCGTTTTGTATCCGGCGAGGCTGAAATTCAGCCTCCTTGTTTTAATCGAGCGAGGCTGTCACGGCCTCCGTCATTCATTTCCAGCGAGGCGTGTTCGACGCCTCCTGTTTTCAGGAGCGCCACCATGAACGCCGCCATCCCCAATAAAGCCGCGCAGTTTCTTGCCGTCGACGCGCATGTCGATGAACTGGCTGTGCAACCTTTGCCCAATTCGCGCAAGATTTATGTACCGGGCAGCCAGCCCGACATTCGCGTGCCGATGCGTGAAATTGCCCAGGACGATACGCCCACCAGCATGGGCGGCGAGAAGAACCCGCCGATATTCGTTTACGACTGCTCGGGCCCCTACACCGATCCGGCAGCAAAAATCGACATTCGCAAGGGTTTGCCTGCGCTGCGCACCCGCTGGATCGAGTCGCGCGGCGACACCGAGATCCTGTCCGACCTGAGCTCGGAATATGGCCGTCAGCAGGCGGCCAATCCGGATCTGGCGTCGATGCGTTTTCCCGACCTGCACCGCACCCCGCGCCATCGAACAGGCCGGGCTGATCTTCCTCGGCCCGCCCGCCTACGCCATCGACGCCATGGGCAGAAAGTCCGCCGCAAAGGCGCTGATGGAAGAAGCCGTCGTGCCGCTGGTGCCAGGCTACCACGGCGAAGCGC
>JANJUT010000154.1 GCA_024710445.1 Thiobacillus sp. | reverse complement strand
CTGCCTGTGGCGGCAGCCGCGCCGTGGCAGCGAGTCGTGCTGGAGGTGTTTGAGCATGGCGAGGCAGCGATGCTGGAGTGCGATATCGATCTGCAGCCAACGGGTCCAAGCCATTTTCATGTGCGCATGGTGCCAGAGCGGGATATGGATAACCGGGTTGTTTCCGTGCTGGTTATTGCCCGCGACATTTCGGCGCGCAAGCGTCAAGAGGACCTTCTGCGCTACCAGGCCAGTTACGATGTCCTGACAGGTCTTCCCAATCGCTCCCTCATTCTGGACCGCCTCCAGCAGGCGATACTGCATGCCCGGCGGAGCCAGCGGCTGCTTGTGGTGGCATATCTTGATCTCGATCACTTCAAGGTCGTCAACGATACCTTGGGCCATGGCGTAGGTGATGAGTTGCTGTGTCAGGCAGCGGCGCGGATCAATTCAGTGCTGCGGATGGGCGATACCGTGGGCCGCCAGAGCAGTGATGAATTCATCCTGCTATTGCCCGATATCGCGCATGTGGAAGATATGGCAGTCGTGGCGGAGAATATCCTGGGCGATATGGCGCGACCATTCCAGCTTGGGGGTCGCGAGGTATACGTGACCTGCAGCCTTGGCCTGACGGTATTTCCTTCCGATGGCGAAGATGCGGAAACCTTGCTGCGCAATGCCGATATCGCCATGTACCGCGCCAAGGAGGAAGGCCGCAATACCTTCCGCTTCTATGTGCCGGAGATGGATGCGCGTATGCGTGCGCGGGTCGAGATCGAACACGATCTGCGCCTTGCCATCAAACGCGGAGAACTGGTGCTGCATTATCAGCCGCGCGTCAGTCTGGTTACCGGCGCGGTGCTGGGATTCGAGTCGCTGGTGCGCTGGAATCACCCGGAGAAGGGGTTGGTCGGCCCGGACCGCTTTATCGGCGTGGCGGAGGATACCGGCCTTATCGTGCCGCTGGGCAACTGGGTGCTGGAAGAAGCGTGCCGCTGCGCTCGGCAGTGGCAGGACATGGGGCTTGCCGAAATACGCATGTCGGTGAACCTGTCCGCGCGGCAATTCCGCGACCCGGGCCTGGTGGATCGTGTGATGCGGGTGCTATCCGAGACCCGACTCGCCCCGGCTTTTCTGGAACTGGAAATTACCGAAAGCACCGTGATGCACGACAGCGAGGCGGCAATCGGCACCCTGCGCGCGCTCAAGAATCTTGGGTTGACGCTGTCGGTGGATGATTTTGGCACCGGCTATTCCTCGCTGTCCTATCTCAAGCTGTTCCCGATCGATGTGCTCAAGGTCGATCGTTCTTTCGTGCGTGATGTTACGGTGGACCCGGACGACGCCGCCATCGTGCGCACGATCGTCACCCTGGCGCACAGTCTGGGCCTGTCGGTGATCGCCGAAGGCGTGGAAGAAGCTGCACAGGTTGCCTTCCTGCACTACGTGAAGTGCGATGAGTTGCAGGGATATTACTTCAGCCGCCCGCTACCCCGGGAGGAGGCCGGGCAACTGCTGCGTAGTGGCCGCCAGCTGGACATCAGTGCGCTCGAACACGAACGCCGGGAACACACCCTGCTGATCGTCGATAGCGAGCCCAAGGTGCGGAGTGCGCTGGCGCATTCGCTGCATGGCAAGGGTTGGCGCGTGCTTAGCGCGGGCGATGCAAGCGAGGCGCTGGACACGCTTGCGTCGCATGGCGCGCAAGTTGTTTTGTGCAATCAGCACATGCCAGGGATGGCGGGCAGCAAGCTTCTGGACCAGCTAAAACAGGCGTTTCCGGAAACCGCCAGTATGTTTTATTCCGGCAGGAGCACCGCAGAGGCCATCAATGATGCTGTCAATCAGCTTGCAGCACACAAGACATTGCTCAAGCCCTGGGGCGATGACGCCATTCAGGGAGCATTTTCCGCTTGTGCGGAGGAAGCGGAAGTTTGCGGTGCGATACCTGAATGTAGTGGCAAGCATGCCTGCCATGATTTGAAATGTGCGAGACGGATGTAATGGATTTCATGGAACGCGATGTTGCAGCTTCGGCGGATGCGGTTTTTTTGCATGCGGTTGCCGGATTGGCAGCGGTGAATCTGGAGGATCGTTGCCTGGGTGCCGATCTTGAGTTCGGGGGCATGCCCGGTGCCAAACCCGATGACGCTGTCGGGACCGGGTTGCCGGTTGACGCTCCCGGAGAGCAGGCATGAGGCGTGTTTTCAAAAGCCTGCGCTCCCGGCTGATAACCGTGATCCTGATTGCCATGCTGCCCATGCTGGCAATCGCCTGGTTCATCGGCATGCAGTTGTATCACCACGCCGTCAACGATGTGTACCGCGAGTCAAAGTTGCTGGTGCAGGGTATTTCGCTGGAACAGGAAAAGCATATCGTGGCGGCGCAGCAGCTGCTGATGGTCTTGTCGACCTCACCTGCCATGATCGAGCGCCGGCCGGGGTTCTGTTCGGCATTTCATGATCTGCTCGTGCAGCAGAAAATCTATGCCAATGCCGGCATGACCGATATCGATGGAAATGTCATCTGCAGCGCGGTTCCCAAGACGCACCCGGTCAGTTTCAGCGACCGGGTGTGGTATCGCGAGGTACGCAAGGGAAATGGGGTCGTGGTGGGTGACTATCATCTTGGCGTCATGATGAAAGAACCGGTGGTGATCGTCGCCAAACCCATATTGGGAAAAGGCGGCGAACATCTGGCTTATCTGTTCGCATCAGTTGATCTGTCCTGGTTCAATCGACGTGCCCTGGGTGACAAATTGCCCAAGGGTGCAGAGCTGATTTTCTATAACAATAAGGGAGTCATTCTTCACCGCGAGCCCGAACCGGAAATCTGGCGTGGCCGAACTGTCGATGCGGCCATTCGGGAAATCGGCACGCCGGACCCGGAAACCGGGGTGGTCGAGGCCTATGGCGGGGATGGCGTCTTGCGCCTGTTTTCCTATGCCAGGCTGGAAGGCAGCGCAGCGGAAGATAACGCTGTTGTCGCCGTAGGCATTCCGGCCGATGCTGCATTGGCCCAGACACGCCATATCGGCGGGCTGGTGGTGCTGGTGGTTCTGGGCGTATTCGGTGGATTGCTGCTGTTTGCCTGGCTGGGAACCGGGCGTTGGGTGATTGCGCCAGTGCGCCAGTTGATCCGCCAGGCGAATGCCCATGCGGCAGGGGACTTGTCGCGGCGAAGTGGTATGGCGCAGGACAATGAATTGGGCCAGCTTGGGTACGCCCTCGATGAAATGGCGCTAAGTCTGGAAAAAAACAGGGATGAGCTGGCGCAGCACATACGTGCGCTCAACGAACATGCCATCGTGAGTGCGGCGGATACGGCGGGAAATATCATTTATGCCAACGACAAATTCTGTGAAACCAGCCAGTACACCAGGGAAGAGATCGTCGGTAAAAATCATCGCCTTCTTAACTCCGGTTTTCATCCGCCCGAATTTTTCAACGCGTTGTGGGAGACCATCTCCCAGGGAAAAGTCTGGCACGGCAATATCCGCAACCGTCGCAAGGACGGGAGCTATTACTGGGTGGCCTCGACCATTGTGCCTTTTCTGGGCAGGCAAGGTTTGCCGGAACGTTATTTCTCGATCCGCACCGATATTACCCATGCGCTGGCAATTGATGCTGCGCTACAGAAGAGCGAGGAGCGATTCCGCCTGCTGGCCGAGAATGCGCTGGATGTGATCTCGCTGCACGATCCGGATGGTCGATATACCTATATCAGTCCATCGTGTCAGCGCGTGCTGGGCTATGCGCCGTCCGATTTGATCGGGCACGATGGATATGAGTTGATTCATCCGAATGATATTGGAACAGTGCGCGAGAAGCTGCAACAGCCTGCATTGCTGGGTGAACAGGCGCAATGCGATTATGTCAGGGTGCGATGCAGGAATGGCAAATACATCTGGATGGACATTTCCGCTGTTCCCACTCGGGATGAGAGCGGACATATTGTGAGTATTCAGGTTTCCGCTCGCGACGTGACAGCACGCAAGCAGGTGGAGGATGAGTTGCGCCTGCATGACCGGGCAATTGCCGCCAGCGGAAGTGGCATTGTGATTTTCCGGCGCGACGATCTCAGGATCGTGTATGCCAATGCGGCGTATTCACACATGGTTGGACTGCCGGAACCGGACATGCCCGGTCAGACCTGGCCGGTATTTGTACAGTCAGCGGGTGAGGCAGATGGATGGAGGCTGCTGGCTGACGCGGTTGACTCGGGCGATGAAAGACATGCGGCAGTGGAAGCAACCTCGCATCAGGGGCTGCAGGTGTGGTGTGATGTTTTTATCTCGCCGGTACGCACTGAAGTGGGGAGCGTGACGCATTACGTGGCGGCGATCAGCGATATCACCCAGCACGTCGTAATGGAACAGGCATTGCTGCGTGCCAAAGAGGCGGCTGAAGAGGCGAGTCATGCCAAATCGAGATTTCTTTCCCATGTCAGTCATGAACTACGGACGCCACTCAATTCCATCTTGGGCTTCGCCCAGTTGCTGGAATCCGATCCGCAAGTACCGCTGAACGAGGAACAGCAGGATAGCGTCGACCGTATTCTGCATGCAGGCTGGATGCTGCGCGACCTGATCAATGATGTGCTGGACCTGTCCCGTATCGAATCCGGCCGGCTGGAGCTGAAACCGGTCGATGCCGATATGTTTGATCTGGTGAGCGAGTGTCTGCAGATGATAGCCGCGCAGGCTGCCGAAAAAGGTCTGGAAATCGTCAATCTCACTGGCGAATGCTCCCCGCGAATAATGCACATCGATGTGAAGCGTTTCAAGCAGGTGCTGCTCAATTTGCTGAGCAACGCGGTGAAATACAACCGGGAAAATGGCCGGGTGACGGTACTCTGCCATCGCCTGAACGACGATGTCATGCAGATTACGGTCAGTGATACCGGCATCGGGATTCCTCTGGAGAAGCGAGGCGAGCTGTTCCAGTATTTCAGTCGGCTGGGTGCAGAAGGCTCCAGTATCCCGGGGGTCGGCGTAGGACTGGCGTTATGCCGGCACCTGGTAGAACTGATGGGCGGAAGAATCAATGTGGAGAGTGTACCGGAGGAGGGGAGCAGCTTTACTGTCGAGCTTCCTGTGGTGTGCCATTTGCCGGAAACGAAAACGGATTTTGATGCTGCAGGGAGTGAGCGCTATGGACATGCATGACGCCAGTTCGATTTTCCGATTTATTACTTTTTGAGAGGAGCAAGAAAATGAACATCGATACACAGATGGATGGCAGTAAAGCACGCCTGGTGCTGGATGGGCGCTTTGATTTCAACAGCCATGTCACGTTTAACCAAAGTGCCGATTCCCTTCTGAAAAATGCCTCGGTCAATGAACTTGAACTGGATCTGGAGAACGTGAAATATATCGACAGTTCAGCCATGGGCATGCTGTTGCTGCTCAAGGAAAGAGCGAAGGGGGTATCAAAGTCCATAACGCTGGTGAATTGCAAGGGATCAGTGGCACAGGTATTGGAATTGTCTAATTTCCGCCGCTTGTTCACCATTAAGTAAATGGATGGTTGCATGAGCAAGCCTGGCATGACGGTAATGGTGGTCGATGACATCGCCAACAATGTTGCGATCGCGAGTCAGGTGGTCAAAAGAATGGGGCATCGTTTCATTACGGCGAATTCCGGAGAGGAGGCGCTGGAGAAGTTCCAGACCGAGCGGCCAGACATGATCCTGATGGATGTGATGATGCCCGGGATAGGGGGCCTGGAAGCGACACGGCGCATCCGGCAGGCGCAGGCAGCAGATTCGCGCTGGCTGCCGATTCTGATGGTAACCGCGCTAGCCCGTGAGGACGAGATTCTTGAAGGATTGCGCGCGGGAGCTGACGACTATTTGACCAAGCCGCTGTCCCTGCCCGTACTTCAGGCCAAGATTCAGGTATTTCAGCGGATCGCCGAACTGCAGCAGGAACTCACTCAGCAGGCGGTGGCGCTTTCCGACTACTATCGGCAGGCCGAGGACGAGCGTCGGCTTGGGGCGCGACTGATGGAGTACATGGTCAATCGCGAAGGGTTGAGCGATCCTGCCCTGCAGCACCGCATTACCCCGGCATGGCATTTCAGCGGCGACCTGATTGCCGCTGCCCGAACACCCGGCAATTGCCACCACATCCTGCTCAGCGACGGCATGGGGCACGGCCTGCCAGCGGCGATGGCCTCGCTGCCGCTGTTCGATACTTTTTACGCCATGAGCGAGCTGGGTTATGGAATCGGGCGCATTGTCGAGGTCATGAACAGCCGCATGCACACCATGATGCCTGCGGGACGATTTACCGCCCTCACGCTGGTTTCGATCAATCCTGTGATGGGAACGGTTGAAGTCTGGAACGGTGGCAACCCTTATCCCTGCCTGGTCGGCGCAGACGGGAAAATTGCCAAGCACTGGAAATCGAGGCATGTACCGCTTGGAGTATTGCCGCCAGAAGAATTCTCGGCGGAACTCGAGGTATTTTCCTATGAAGGGCCGTGCCAGTTGTTCCTGTGGTCAGACGGCCTGACCGAGGCTGAAAACGCAGAAGGCGAGCAGTTTGGCGCGGAGCGCGCCTGGGCAACATTGACATCGGCTGAGCCGGAGCACCGCTTCGATACGCTTATACAGACGCTGGACGGGCATCGGGCAGGTGCACTGACGGATGATATCGCCGTGCTTGCGGTAGAGGTTCCGGCCCCTGGCGCGGTGGAATATTCGCCCATGCACGAAAAGGATGAGGCCCATGGCAGTGACAGTTTACGGATGGCCTTCCATTTCGATGCGCTGGATCTGAAAAGCATGGACGTGGTGCCGGCACTGTCCGGCGTGATCGAGCGGGTCGCCGCAACGAAAGAACATGCCGGACAGATTTTCCTCATCCTGTCTGAACTGGTCTCCAATGCGCTGGACCACGGGCTGCTGCATCTGGACTCGGCACTCAAAACGACCAGCGAAGGTTTCGCAGCCTACGCTGCCCATCGCCAACATGCATTGAACAACCTGCAGGAAGGATGTATTGACCTCACGCTTGAAATCATGCGGCGCGATAACCGCAAGATGGCGAAAATCACTGTGCGTGACAGTGGCCCTGGATTCAACTGGGCACGTGGATCGACGCTGCCGGATTCCGGGTTGCATGGCCGCGGCATCGAGTTGGTGCGGCGCTTGAGCTATGACATGCAATATTCCGATGCCGGCAATGAGGTTGTGGTGTATTACGAGTTGATCTCTTCCGGGCTATCCGGTTTTCAGTAGGCAGTCCGGGACTATGACCGGACTGTCACAAAGATCGTAAATACTTCCAGCCTGTGATTTGGGCCTGGGTGAAACCCCCTGTCAGCACGCAGCGTTAAAGAAGGGGCGGCCAGGCCCTGGGGACACGCTGAGGCCGGGCCGTTATCGACTTCGCATAATGTATATTAGCAAATCCTGATATACTCCCCTTTGGAGAAACGCGTAACTCAAGACTGCTGCGGGATCGCAGCATCCAGACTGGTTATGTCCATGTCCCTCGATAAACCTGGGGAGGGATATGATCAAGTTCACTGTACTAAGTACGAAGGGCGGGGTCGGTAAGACCACACTAGCAGCAAATCTTGGTGCACTCATGGCGGACATGGGGCTGAGAGTCCTGCTTGTCGACGCCGATGTGCAGCCAGCGCTCTCAAAATATTACCGTATTAAGCGCGAAGCTCCGTTTGGCCTTACAAAGGTCATCACCACTGGGTATGTCACTGAGGATTGCATCTCCCAGACGGTAATCGATGGGCTCGATGTAATCCGGTCGGACGATCCCGATGGCAGTCTGCAAACATGGCTCCTGCATCGTATTGATCGCGGCGAGCGACTTGGCAATGCCCTGAATTCCCCCGCAGTATCCGAAGACTATTACGACTGCGTCTTAATCGACACGCAGGGAACCGTAGGCCCACTGCAGGACACCGCCGCACTCGCCGCCACACAGATCATTTCTCCAATCAAGCCGGAAATTCTGTCAGCACGTGAGTTCAAAACGGGAACGATGGAGCTGCTGGCTCGGCTTGAGCCTTCACCAAACTCGAAATACAGGGTAGGGCCGGTCAAAGCAGTCATATCGATGCAGGACCGGACTGCCGACGCGAGAATCATCGCGGAGTCGATCAGACAGGACTTCATCAAGCTGGGCGGACGGGTCACGGTACTCGATACGATAGTCCCAGACGCCAAGTCCTACAAGGAATCAGCCACCCTGT
>JANJUT010000135.1 GCA_024710445.1 Thiobacillus sp. | reverse complement strand
GGAACTGGCACGTGACACCATGCGCGATGTACGCGAGGCGATGGGGCTGACGTTCGGGTGAGGCTGCATGTCCAGGCTGGGATGGTTTCTTGAATGGGAAATGGTGTACCACCCATCATCTGGGGTCATCGTTATCGAAATCGGAAGCCAATGTGAGTGACGGGTTCCGACCTGTTGTGCTGAAAACTCTTTTGAGGCGATTTCCGGCAGAGCTTTGGGAGCCTTCAAACCATCAACTCACTAACGATCATTGAATGTGGACGATTCTGAGGGGCTGACTTTTTAGGATGGCACTGCAGCCAGGGCCTTACAGGAGTTTTTCAACACAAGCAGCCGGTCGGGGAGGAAGTCACGGACGGCCGGAGTTCGGCCTGAGCGGTCTTACGTCCAGCATGGCAAATACATCTGCTATAGGATGGCGGACATCCGTGCTTGGCATCCTGGTCGTCGGCAGTTTGGCCTTTGGCTTATGGCGTTGCCGCAGGCAATACCGGTAAACCAGTGCCAGTCACATTGAGAACTGCTAGAGGAATTCATGTATGCCTGTTCTGGCCGAGTTCATAAATCCGCCAGTGTCCTGATGTGTTCCGCCACGCTGCGCCCCAGTGAACTGAGGTCATAGCCGCCTTCCAGCACCGAGACAATGCGGCCTCCGGCATGGCGCGCGGCCACACCCATGACCTGCTCGGTGATCCAGACGTAGTCGGCTTCCACCAACCCGAACTGCGCCATGTCGTCTTCGCGGTGGCCGTCGAACCCGGCAGAGAAAAACAGCATCTGCGGGCGGAAGGCTTCGAGGCGCGGCATGATCGTGGCACTGAAGGCTTCACGGTAGGCCGGGCCGGCGGTGCCCGCTGGCAGCGGCAGGTTGACGATGTGCTCGCTTACGGTGTCGGCACCACAAAATGGGTAAAAGGGATGCTGGAAGGTGGAGCAGAGCATCACGCGCGCATCGTCGCGAAAAATGTCCTCGGTGCCGTTGCCGTGGTGGACGTCGAAATCGACGATGGCGACCCGTGCGAGGCCGTGTTCCGCCACGGCGTGCGCGGCCGCCACGGCGACATTGTTGAAGATGCAGAAGCCCATGGCCTGGTTGCGGGTGGCGTGATGCCCGGGCGGGCGGCAGGCGACAAAGGCGTTGGCAACCTCGCCGTGCAGCACCCGGTCCACCGCCATCACCGCGCCGCCGGCGGCGTAATACGCCGCGTCCAGGGTATGCGGGTTCATGCTGGTGTCGGGATCCAATGCATGGAAGCCTTCGGCGGGCGCGGCCGCTTCCACATGGTCGATATAGGCGGCGTCGTGTACCCGCAGCAGTTGGCTGCGCTGCACCCGCGACGCTTGGTGATGGTCGAGGAAATCGAACAGGTGGGCGGCGTGCAGCCGGTCATCGATGGCGCCGAGGCGGGCGGGGCTTTCCGGATGCCAGTTGCCCATGCTGTGTTTGAGGCATTCGGGGTGGGTGATGTAGGCGGTGTGCATGGCGCAAGCCAGGGTGGGCAATAAATCAACTATACGCCGGGCACGATGGCGCCGTCACACAGCCTGGCCTAGGATGGGCGTGTCTGACGTCCCAAGTTTCCTGTCGTTAACTACCTGGAAAGCCATGCCCCAACATTATCTGCATCCCCTGTTCAGCGCCCGTTCGGTGGCGGTTTTTGGCGCCAGCGAACGCGAAGATTCGGTTGCCGGCATCCTGTTCAAAAATCTGCGTGCATCCGGTTACACGGGCGAGGTCTATCCGGTCAACCCGAAGCACCAGACGATTTTTGGCGAACGCTGCTACGCCAGTGCCAGCGAATTGCCGGTTGCACCGGAACTGGCCTTGATCGCCGCGCCGGCGCCGACCGTGGCGCAGATCATGGAGGCATGCGGCGAGCGCGGCATTCGCCATGCCATCGTGCTGTCGGCGGGTTTTCGCGAGACGGGTGCCAAGGGTGCGGCGCTGGAAGAGGCGCTGAAGCGCGTGGCCAGCAAGCACGGCATTCGCTTCATCGGCCCCAACTGTCTCGGCATTCAGCGGCCGTCTATCGGGCTCAACGCCACCTTCAGTCAGGGCGCCACGCTCGTGGGCGACCTCGCGCTGGTGTCGCAATCCGGCGCACTGTGTACCGCCATGCTGGACTGGGCGGAAACCAACGGCATCGGCTTTTCCAGCGTGATCTCCACCGGTGCGTCGGCCGACCTGGATTTCGGCGAGATCCTCGACTATCTGGCCGCTGACACGCAGACCAAAGGCATCCTGCTCTACATCGAGGGCATACACGATGCGCGTCGTTTCATGAGCGCATTGCGCGCGACGTCCCGCTTCAAGCCCATCGTCCTGGTCAAGGTGGGGCGCCACGCGGCGGGGTCAAAGGCGGTGCAGTCGCACACCGGCGCACTGGTGGGCTCGGACGCGGTGTTCGATGCGTTGGTACGGCGCGCCGGCGTGGTGCGGGTCAACACCATCCTGCAGTTGTTCGCGTCGGCGCGGGCGCTTTCCACCCACATCAAGCCCGGCGGAAACCGCCTTGCCATCGTCACCAACGGCGGCGGCCCAGGCGTCATGGCGACCGACCTCGCGGTGGACCTGGGGGTGCGCATGGCCGAGTTGTCGCCGGAGACAGTCGCGACGCTCAATGGCGTGTTGCCATCCAACTGGTCGCAGGCCAATCCGCTCGACATCATTGGCGATGCCGGCGCTGAGCGCTATCGTGCGGTGGTGGATGCTTGTCTCGCCGACGCCAATGTCGACGGCGTGCTGGTGATGCTGACGCCGCAGGCGATGACGCGACCGACCGAAGCGGCGCAGGCCGTGATCGAGGTGGCGAAGACGTCGAGCAAGCCGGTGCTGACCTGCTGGATGGGCGAGGCACAGGTGTACGAGGGCCGCCGCCTGTTCAAAGAGGCAGGGATTCCCTACTTCACCACGCCGGAACCGGCGGTCGAGGTGTTTTCCACCCTCTCTGCCTTTTACGAGAACCAGCGCCTGCTACTGCAGACGCCGGGGCCGCTGTCGCAGCAGGCCGAGCCGGATGTGGAAGGCGCACGGCTGATCATCGAAAGCGCGCTGGCGCATGGCCGCCATCTGCTGAGCGAAGTGGAATCGAAGGCGCTGCTGGCGGCGTTCCACATCCCGATCGCGCAGACCCTGATCGCGCGCGATCCGATGGAAGCCATGTTGATGGCGCAGCAGATGGGTTTTCCGGTGGCGATGAAGATCAACTCGCCGGACATCACCCACAAGTCCGACGTCAATGGCGTGCGCCTCGGCCTGTCGAGCGGGCAGGCGGTGCGCTCGGCTTTTGGCGAGATGCTGGCCGACATCAAACGCCTGCGCCCCGACGCCACCCTCGACGGCATTGTGGTCGAGCCGATGGCGTCGCGTCCGCACGCGCGCGAAGTGCTGCTCGGCATGACCTCCGACCCGGTGTTGGGGCCGGTGATCGTGTTCGGTGCCGGCGGCGTCGATGTCGAGGCTTTCCGCGACCGCGCGGTCACGTTGCCGCCGCTGAACCACTATCTGGCACGTAACCTGATTCAGCGCACCCACGCCGCGACCCTGCTGGGTGCGTTTCGCAACCGCCCGCCGATTGACATGGACGCGCTGGAGAACGTGCTGCTGCGGCTGTCGGAAATGGTCTGCGAGCTGCCCTGGCTGGCCGAACTGGATATCAACCCGCTGTTGGTGGACGAACACGGCGCGCTGGCGCTTGATGCCCGTATCGTCATCGCCCCGCGCGTGCCGACGGCCGACCGCTACGGCCACATGGCGATTCACCCGTACCCGGCGCATCTGGTGACGCACTGGCAGCTGCCCGACGGCGACGACGTGCTGATCCGTCCGATCCGCCCGGAGGATGCCGAGCTGACCCAGCGCTTCGTCAAGAGCCTGTCCGCGGAAACCAAATATTTCCGTTTCATGGATGCGGTGAACGAGCTTTCGCCGGTTGCGCTGGCGCGCCTGACCCAGATCGACTACACGCGCGAAATGGCGCTGCTGGCGCTGACCGGGCGCGACGGCAACGAGGTGGAGCTCGGGGTGGCGCGTTACGCCATCAATCCGGGCGGTGAAGCCTGCGAGTTCGCCCTGGTGGTCAACGACCAATGGCAGAAGCAGGGCATCGGCCACAAGCTCATGGGCGTGCTGATGGACGTGGCGCGCGGCAAGGGGGTGAAGGTAATGGAGGGCGAAGTGCTGAAAACCAACCGCCCCATGCTCAAGCTGGTGGAAGGCCTGGGCTTTCGCATTGAGCCGCATCCCGAGGACGACGCGTTACGGAAGATTTCACGAATCTTGTAGCACGCGGTCTGGGATCGGCCCTGCAGCAGAGTAAATCAGGAAGCTGCGGTCGATGAAACGTAGCCTACGTCTGGTAACGAATCCATAATGGAAATGGTCGGGGCAAACCCCCAGTTGAATTCGTATCGAATTCCGGACGGATAAGTAAGTCGGCCAGAATGACGGCTCCTGGCCGAGAGTCATCTATTGCGTTGTGCCTTACCGGGAGATTGTTAGTTTCTCCCCCTGAACACCCAGGGTGGGACAGGATTGGTCGCACCCCACAATCCCAATCTTCTCATCTTGGCCATCAGCTCCGCACTTTCATATGCTGACTGATCTTCGGCGGACTGGGCATGGGCATCTTGCCTGACCCACCAGGCCATGCCCCCCCTGATTTGCTGCAGTCCTATATCAACGCCATTCACTGTGACCTGGCAGGCCTGATGGTCCCATCGCTCAAGCCTGGAACAGGTGGCTACTGCTGTGCGATTGAGCGTCAGCCTGCTGAGATTGGTTTTGGATTGCTCACCCCATGCCTGATAACGCTCAGGGGCGTCGATGGCGGCGATTTGTATTTTGTAGGGCTGCCGTCCAACCAGAAGGGTCAGGGTGTCGCCATCAGCGATATCGACTACGCGTCCTGTGAGAAGGTCTGCACTGGCCGTTGTGCTCATCAGTGTGAGCGTAATGGCAATCAGGGCCCGGTTCCGGGGCAGGTGGTTTGTCTTCATTTCGGGCTTTCAATCCGTGGCGGATCATTTCATTGTTCAGTGACGACAATCAATCAGGCTGATAGATTCCCTTCCTTCCGCACGTCAGTGTTCCGCACCTGGTTTCAACCCCCGCAGCTTCTTGGTTTCGCCGCGTCGTTGTTTGCCCTCCAGCCGCCGTTTTCTGGATGCCAGCGTCGGACGGGTAGGGTGGCGCGGTTTGTCCACTTCACAGGCTTCCTGGATCAGCGCGATCAGTCGTTCGAGTGCGTCGTCGCGGTTGCGCCGCTGGCTGCGGAAGCGTTCGGCTTCGATGATGAGCACGCCTTCTTGCGTGACGCGGCGGCCAGCCAGCTTCAGGAGACGCTCGCGTACCGGTTCGGGCAGCGCGGGCGAATGGGCGACGTCGAAGCGCAGTTGCACGGCGGTGGAGACCTTGTTGACGTTCTGCCCACCTGGGCCGGAGGCACGGACAAAGGTTTCCTGAATTTCGCGCTCGTCGAGTTCGATCTGTTCGTTGACCCGGATCATTTCGGCTGCCGGGCGATTACCACTTCACCAGATGCACGTTGTTGAGCGTGCGGCCGAGAAAGCGCTCGCCGATGGTCTGGAAGCGCAGCGGCACGTCGGTGACATGAAAGTCGTAGCGCGGCTGGGCCGGGCCGGGGTTGGCCAGTTTCCTGTCGGCCAGCAGTTGGGCAACCTGCTCGGCCATGGCTTCGGCGGAATCGACCAGGTTCACGTCCTTGCCTGCCACCTGGCGCAGCAGCGGTTTCAACAGCGGGTAGTGGGTGCAGCCGAGCACCAGGGTGTCGATGTGTTCGGCCAGCAGCGGCTTCAGATAATCCTGCGCGGTGAGGCGGGTGACTTCGTGGTCGAGCCAGCCTTCTTCCACCAGCGGCACGAACAGTGCGCAGGCCTGCGAATGGATGCGCGAGTCGGGCGCGTATTCGTGGATGGCGCGGGCGTAGGCGTTGCTGTTGATGGTGGTGGGGGTGCCGATGACGCCGATGCGCTTGCCGCCACGCGCCGACGCTGCTCCTGCGTCGATCACGTCCAGCACCGGCACGGATGAAAGATCCTTGACCACCTGCGCCGCCACCGCCGCCATGGTGTTGCAGGCGATGACCAGCAGCTTGACATCTTTTTCCAGCAGGAACCGGGCGATCTGGGTGGTGAAGTGGGTGATGGTCTCGACCGATTTCACGCCATAGGGCACACGCGCCGTGTCGCCGAAGTAGACGATATTTTCGTAGGGCAGGCGCTCCATCAGGGCGCGCACCACCGTCAGGCCGCCGATGCCGGAATCGAATACGCCGATGGGGGAGCTTGCATTCGTGGACATGAGTGGCAGGATGGCGCGATGGAGAAAACAATATTTTACCCGCAGGCTTGCGTTGTGCTGCTTTCTTCAGGACGGCATTCAGCATGAGCGGCTGCGCTTGCGACTCGGTGTGCAATTCGGCGCCGCCCGATCCGCGCTACCGGCGCGTGCTGTGGATCGCGCTGGTGCTCAACGCGCTCATGTTCGGCGTCGAGTTGGCGTCGAGCTTCACTGCGC
>JANJUT010000113.1 GCA_024710445.1 Thiobacillus sp. | reverse complement strand
GCGTGCCAGCGGGTCGTAGCGGTGCCACCCAAAAGGTGAACGTGGACGAAGGCAGAAAGCCCAGTATTCACGCGACTTCCATTGAGGTGATGAGCGGTCAACTGCGGTTTTTAGGTTCAGTCAGCCTGCGCATCCAGCGTGAAACCGGCGCCGCCATCCTGCCCGAGGGTCGCAACCAGATAGGGCATGATCTCTGCGAGCGTTTTGTGCAGCGTCCACGGCGGATTGATGATGAACATGCCGCTGCCGTGCATGCCGTAGCCATCCGCCGAAGGGGTGTGCACGGTGAGGGTGACGTGCAGCCAGTTCCTGATGGGCAGGCGCTTGAGCCTGTCGGGGAGTTGCCGGGCTTCGGGGCGGTCGAGCTGCGGATACCAGATCGCATAGGTGCCGGTGGCAAAGCGGGTCAGCCCTTCATTCAGCGCCGCAATCACATTCGTATAGTCATCGCGGGTTTCATAGGGCGGGTCGATCAGCACCAGCGCGCGGCGGGGTGGCGGCGGCAGCAGCGCCTTGAGGGCATCGTAGCCGTTGCCGGTGGTGACACTGACGCGCCGGCCCTGGTCGCTGAAATTGTCCTGCAGAATTTTGCTGTCGCTGCTGTGGAGTTCGAACAGGCGCAGGCGATCCTGCGGTCGCAGGGTTTGCAAGGCGAGCCAGGGCGAGCCGGGATAAAAACGCAGGGTGTCGGGTGCGTGAGTGGCGTTCGGGTTGCAGGCGCGCACCAGATCGACATAGTCGGCCAGCGCGGCGGGCAGGTCCTGACGTACCCACAGCTTGCCGATGCCGCCCTCGTATTCCTTCAGCCTGGTGGCGTAGCCGGTGTCCAGTTCGTAGAGTCCGGCGCCGGCATGCGTGTCGATGATCCAGAACGGTTTGTCTTTTTGCGCCAGATAACGGCTCAGCTGGATGAGCACACAATGCTTCAGCACATCGGCATGATTGCCGGCATGAAAGGCGTGACGGTAGCTCAGCATGGCTGGATCATCGTCTCAGGAACCGGGTGTGACTGCAGTTGGAGCCACTTCACTGGTCAGTTCCTCGGTCCAGGCAAGCGAATGCAGTTGCGCGAGGTTGACCTCTTCCGGGCTGGAGCCAATATCTTCCGCGTAGTGGGCGATTTGCTCGAAATCACCGCGCTCGGACGCCTCGGCAAGTTTGAGGAATGGCGCATAGGGACCGGCTTGATGAATCAGGGCCTGGACGATGGGTTCGGGCATGGGCAGGCGTTCGAGCAGATGGTCGAGCGGGATGCCCATCAACGGTTCTGCCAGGGAGAACAGTCCGGTCATGAATAAATCGTCCTGGGCCTGACGATTCAATCGGGACTGGCCGAGCAGTTCGCAGAGGCGCCCGCGGGTGACGGCGGTGCGTGCCAGCAGGGCGCTGGTCGGTGTCGGATTGACAGTAACCAGGAGCAGCGCCAGCCAGCGATACAGGGTCATCAGTCCGATCTGGGTCAGCGCCTGGCGTACGGTGTGGACCTGTTTCTGCAGGCCCGAGGCGGCGGAATTGGCGTAGCGCAGCAGGCGTATGGTCAGGGCGGCATTGCGGCGCAGCGGCTCTTCGATTTCACTCAGGTCTTCGCAGGTACGAACCTTGTTCATCAGTTCAAGCACGGCCGCCTGGCCCGGCTGGATCGCCTTGTTGGTGAGGTTCTCCGGACGGGCGAAATAATAGCCCTGGAAATACTGGATGCCGCAGTTGCGGCAAAGCTCGAACATCTCACGGGTTTCGACCTTTTCGGCAATGAACTGGCCGGTGAAGTCGCGCTGGATGTGGGCGATGATTTCCACAGTCTTTTCGGGATGCTGTTCGAGCACGTCGAGCTTCACAAAATCGACCATCGGCAACAGCGGGCGGTATTCCTCCAGCGCGACGAAATCATCCAGCGCAAAGCGGTAGCCGAGCTGTTTGAGTTCCTGGATGCGGGCGATCAGCACCGGTGTGACCGGGACGGTCTCGAGGATTTCGTAGACGACATGATGAGACGGCAGCAGGCAGACGAAATCGCTCATCAGCGTGGCTTCGTCCAGGTTGATGAAGGCGAGCTTGCCTTGCAGCAGCCAGTCGGGACCAAGACAGAGGGTGTTGCTGATGACCTCGACGCCGGCTTGCAACTGGCTGCTGATCTGCGCCGAGACGGATGCCAGCGACTTCCTGAACAGCAGCTCGTAGGCGAACAGGCGGTGTTCGGCATCGACTATGGGTTGTCGTGCGAGAAAGGTTTCCTTGCCCAAGTAGACTCCTCGAATGGCTCGGGTTTATGTATTTATTTGAAGAAGCATATTACTCGATCCAGGATGGCTGCCGGATGGTTCACCCTTCAAGGATCTGTGCTGACCGGAACGCTTGCATCAGGCAAGGGTTTTTGACAACGGACGTGCCTCGGGCTTCATGCAAGCCTGTCATGCAGATGGAAAGGGGGCGGCTTGAACTGCCCCCCTTTTCATCTGGCCGCAGGCCGGCGCTAACGCATTGCGCTCAGTCCAGGCAGCACGCTGGGCTCCATCAACCCACCTTCGGCAGGCGATCCAGTGCCGCCTTGATCGCTTCCTCAGGGTAGGCGGAGTCTTCCAGCTTGCCGCTGAAATAGCTGTCGTAGGCGGCCATATCGAAATGGCCGTGGCCGGAGAGGTTGAAGAACAGCGTCTTTGCCTCGCCGCTTTCCTTGCAGCGCAGGGCCTCGGCGATGCAGGCGGCGATGGCGTGGTTGGATTCCGGTGCGGGCACGATGCCTTCGGCGCGGGCGAAGGTGACGCCGGCCTGGAAGGTGGCGAGCTGCGGCACGGCCTGGGCTTCGATCAGTTTCTCGTGATAGAGCTGCGACACCAGCGCCGAGTCGCCGTGGTAGCGCAGGCCGCCGGCGTGGATGCTGGGCGGCATGAAGTCGTGGCCAAGGGTGTACATCAGCATCATCGGCGTGAGCTTGGCGGTGTCGCCGAAATCATAGGCGTAGTGGCCGCGCGTCAGGGTGGGGCAGGATTCGGGCTCGACCGCGACCAGACGCACATTCCTGCCGGCGGCCTTGTCGGCAAAGAAGGGAAAGGCCGCGCCGCCGAAGTTGGAACCGCCGCCGCAGGGGGCGAAGATCATGTCGGGATAATCGCCAACCTTTTCGAACTGTTTCTTTGCTTCCAGCCCGATCACGGTTTGATGCAGCAGGACGTGATTCAGCACCGAGCCGAGGGCGTAGTTGGTATCGGCGTGCGTGGCGGCGTCTTCGACGGCCTCGGAAATCGCCAGGCCGAGCGAGCCCGGATTGTTCGGGTCCTGCTCCAGCGCAGCGCGTCCGGAATTGGTTTCCATGCTCGGGCTGGCGAACACTTCCGCGCCCCAGGTCTGCATCATGGAACGGCGGTAGGGCTTCTGCCCGTAGCTCACCTTGACCATGTAGACCCGCACGTCCAGCCCGAACATCTGGCCTGCCAGCGCCATCGAACAGCCCCACTGGCCGGCGCCGGTTTCGGTGGCGATGCGCTTGATGCCGGCTTCGGCGTTGTAATAGGCCTGCGCCACCGAGGTGTTGACCTTGTGCGAGCCGGCCGGGGAGACGCCTTCGTACTTGTAGTAAATTTTTGCCGGGGTGCCGAGCGCGGCTTCCAGGCGGTGGGCGCGGAACAGCGGCGAGGGCCGCCACAGCTGGTAAATCTCGCGCACTTTTTCGGGGATCGCAATCCAGCGCTCGGCCGACATTTCCTGCTCGATCAGGCTCATCGGAAAGATCGCCGTCAGCGCTTCCGGGCCGATCGGCTTGCCATCCGGACCCAGCGGCGGCGCCGGCGGATTGGGCATGTCGGCGACCACGTTGTACCAGTGGGTGGGGATCTCGGATTCATCGAGCAGGATCTTGGTTTGCGGCATGGCAATCTTCCCTTTATATTAATCACTGACAGTGTTTCGGATTTAAAAATCCGAATGGAATCATCGGTTAAATCGTGCCATGCCGTCAACGAACCTGACGTGGCCACCCTGGGAATCGAACCGTCAGTTCATGCGGCACGTAATTAAGTGGCGGCGTTTCAGCGGCTGTTGCGTGACAGGAAAGCTGGCAAGGTGTTGCAAGACGAGGACATTAAATGTGCAGATTCCCACTGTTTTGTAGAGGATGCTTCCTGCTGTGGCGGGTCCACGGCATACTGAACTGATAATCGACGTTTCCGAAGGAAAAAAGCATGCGCATCAAGACCCTGACCCTATTGATTGCCTTGGCCGGCACTACCCTGCAGGCACAGGCCATGGATGACCGGCTTTATGTCGTCCCTTCGGCGAATTACACCTTTTCCGATAACGACCGCCGGGCCGATGACGGCTGGGGTGCCGGGGTGTCTCTCGGCAAGCCGGTTACCCGGAACCTCAATCTGGAACTGGGGCTGACTGGCAGTTCGCTTGATTACAAAACAGGCGGCGGCGATTACGGTCTGACCGGTCTGGGTGTGGATGCCGTCTATCTGTTCAATCGTGATGCCGATTTCACGCCTTATGGCGTGTTGGGTCTGGGCGTGTTGCGCACCGATATTCCGGGCGGGGACGATACCGGCCTGATGGCCAATGTTGGCCTGGGCATCATGAAGCGCCTGACCGACAATGTCTCGCTGCGTGCCGATGCCCGCTACCGCTGGGACGACAATGCCGCCAACGCT
>JANJUT010000112.1 GCA_024710445.1 Thiobacillus sp. | reverse complement strand
TCAGGGTGTTTTCCTGGTACTTGCCGTGGTCCACCCTGCCTTCCAGCACCTTGCCCTTGCAGGAGCCGCAGGCGCCGTTACGGCAGCCGTAGGGCAGGGAGAAGCCTTCGCGCAAGGCGGCGTCGAGTATGGTTTCGTCATTGTTGACGTGGAACTGGTGCCCGCTGGGCTGGATGGTGACCTGATACGGCATGATGTAGGCTTAGAATGCGGTGACAAACCTAGAGATTATCGCCTGAGAGCGCCGGGTTTTTACCCTTGCAAGCATAGGGTTACAGGCAAAAGATCAAATTCGAACGGGCTGCACTGGCAAACGGCAATGAAAAAAATCTTGATTGTAGGGTTTGGCGATGTGGCCGAACGACTGGTGAAGCGCTATGCGGATCAGGCCGAATTTATCGGGCTGACCCGCCGCCCCGAGCGGGTTGCTGCGCTGCGCGCGTTGGGTGTGACGCCCTACGTGGGCGATCTGGATGTGCCGCGGAGCCTGCGTCGCCTGCCGCGTGTCGACGGCGTGCTTCATTTTGCGCCGCCGCCGGCTGACGGCACAACCGATCCGCGCACGGCGCATCTGTTGCATGCCTTGTCGCGCCGGGGCAAACCGGGTGCGCTGGTCTACATCAGCACCAGCGGGGTGTACGGCAATTGCGGCGGCGACTGGGTGGTCGAAACGCGTGCGGTGGCGCCGGTCAATGGCCGCGCGGTGCGGCGGGTGGATGCCGAGCGCCAGTTGCGTATCTGGGGCGAGGCCTTGCGGGTGCAGGTCAGCATCCTGCGTGCACCGGGCATTTACGCGGCGGATCGCCTGCCGCTGGAGCGGATCAAACGCGGCACGCCCGCGCTCATCGCCCGGGACGACAGTTACACCAACCACATCCACGCCGACGACCTGGCGCGGCTGGCATGGGCCGCGTTGTTTCGTGGCCGTTCGCAGCGCATTTACCATGCGGTCGATGCGCATCCCCTGAAAATGGGCGACTGGTTCGACAGTTGTGCGGATGCGTTTGATTTGCAGCGGCCGCCGCGGGTAAATCGTGCCGAAGCAGGAAAGGTTTTGTCGGAAGCCCTGTTGTCGTTTCTGCGCGAATCGCGCCAGTTGTCGAATGTACGAACCACGCGCGAGCTTCGCCTGAAATACAGTTATCCGACTTCGGATGATCTGCTGCGAGAAATCAGGCAGGCGCGCGGGCAGATGAAACTGTTTTGAACCGTCCAGCTTGTGCGGGTGGGATTCAGCGGTTCTGGTCGTCCGGCTCGCGCTTGAATTCACCTTCTATGGTCTTGGGCGGGGTATCCGTACTTTCTCTGTGCGGTGGCGGGGGCTGGGAAAAGGGGGAGTCGTCGTTAGCCGGGCGCAGGGGATCCGGTACGCGTTTGGCCCAGGTGCCGGGAACCAGCAGCAGGACCAGCGCGAGGATATCGCTGATGAAACCGGGGAAGACAAGC
Organism: Thiobacillus sp.; assembly: GCA_024710445.1. Taxonomy (GTDB): domain Bacteria; phylum Pseudomonadota; class Gammaproteobacteria; order Burkholderiales; family Thiobacillaceae; genus Thiobacillus. The sequence continues at coordinate 14,992 of JANJUT010000112.1, read as the reverse complement.
AGGCCGCCAGCGAGGAGAATGCGGCTGCTGTAGAACAACGAGGCCAGCGGGTGGGCGCCAGACTGTACCGAAAACAGCATGCGCGCGCTCCAGGCCACGCGTTCCACGCGAACCAGCGTCACCCCGATGACAGCAGCCAGCAGCAGCCACAGCAACACCCAGCCGCCGATGGCGCTGGCAACCCAGAAAATGCCGATGGCTTCCAGCACCGGGAACGACAGCAGAAGTAGCACAATCCAACTAAAGCGCATGTGATGGAACCTTTGTTAGTCTTGACCAATTTACCCGATGTCGCGAGCGCCGAAAAGTTGGCGCGCGCGTTGATCGAAAGCCGCGCGGCGGCGTGCGTGAACGTTTTGGCGGCGTGCCGCTCCATTTACCAGTGGCAGGGGGCTGTGGAAACGGCAACCGAGATTCCGCTGCTGATCAAGACCACCGCCAGAAACTACCCGCAGCTTGAAGCGATTGTACGAACGCAGCACCCTTACGACGTACCCGAACTGATTGCCATACCGATAACACATGGCCTGCCCGCTTATCTCGACTGGCTGGCCACGGAGACTGAAAAACATGAATAAATGGACCCGTTTGCTCAGCGCATTGCCACTACTTTGGGGTGCGCTGCTGCATTTTCCAGTGGCCCAGGCCGAAGAATTTCTGGAACCGGAGGTCGCGTTCAAGTTCTCGGCACGTGCCCTGGACGCCAACACGCTGGAAGCGCGCTGGCAGATCGCGGACGGCTATTACATGTACCGCGACAAATTCAGGTTCGAGGTGACGGGCGCTGCGCTGAATACGCCGAAACTACCGGCAGGCAAGGTCAAGGAAGACGAGAATTTCGGCAAGGTCGAAACCTATCGCAAGGACATCCGCATCGCCTTGCCGATCCAGCGTACCGCCGGCATGACCGAGGTGACGCTGAAAACCACGGCGCAAGGCTGTGCCGATGCCGGCCTGTGCTACACGCCGCACACGGAGAGCGTCACGCTCAAGTTGCCGGCGATGGTCGCGGCAGCCGCAGCGGCCCCCCTCGCTGCCCCGGTAAACAAAGCGTCTTCCAGTCCGTTTGCTTCTGCGCTGGACGGTCTGCGCAGTCTGGGCGGCATGAGCGTGCCCAAGCTGCTGCCGCCGGACGAGGCGTTCGCCGTGGCGGCGGCCATGGCCGATGCACAAACGGTCCGCCTCGATTACACCCTGACGCCCGATACCTATTTGTATCGCGACAAGCTCGCTTATGTCGTCAAATCGCCGGCCGATGTGAAAGTGGCGAGCGTGAACACGCCGGCGGGTAACGTCAAGGATGACCCGAGCTTTGGCCGCACCGAGGTGTATCACCAGGGGTTCTCGGCCAGCGTGACGCTTTCGCGTGCGCTCGCGGCCGGGGAAACGCTGGTGATGGCGGCAAGCTGGCAGGGCTGCAACGAGGCGGTCGGCGTGTGCTATCCGCCTATCAATCGCGACTTTTCCTTGACTGCATCGGAAGCCAGCGTTCCCGTTTCCCGGGGGGGAGAATCGAATCCTGTAATCGCCGCACAGGCCGTGGCCGGTGAACCCGCCGCCATGGCTGGTTCGGAAAGTGAGTCGGACACATCCAGAATCGAGCGTGTGCTGAAAGGCGGCAGCTTCTGGGCGGTCGTCGCGACTTTCTTTGGCCTGGGGTTGTTGCTGGCGCTGACGCCGTGCGTGTTCCCGATGATTCCGATCCTGTCGGGCATCATCGCCGGGCAGAACAAGGAACTCACCAAAATCAGTGGTTTCATGCTGGCGCTGGCCTATGTGCTGGGCATGGCGATCACCTATTCACTGGCCGGTGTTGCGGCAGCCTTGTCGGGCACCCTGATTTCCAATGCGTTGCAGAACCCATGGGCGCTTGGAATGGGCGCGGGCATTTTCGTGGCACTGGCGCTGTCGATGTTCGGCTTTTTTGAATTGCAGCTGCCGAGTTTCATCCAGAGCAAATTCTCCGACGCCTCCAACAAGATGAAGGGCGGCAGCTTTGTCGGTGTGTTTGTCATGGGCGCGCTGTCGGCCGTGATCATGGGCCCGTGCGTGGCCCCGCCGCTGGCCGCCGCACTTGCCTTCATCGCCCAGACCGGCAATACCACGCTGGGCGGCGTTGCCCTGTTTGTGCTGGCGCTGGGGATGGGGGTGCCGCTGCTGCTGGTGGGGGTGTCGGCGGGGGCCTTGCTGCCGCGCGCCGGCGGCTGGATGAACGCGGTGAAATACTTCTTTGGCGTCACCATGCTGGCGATCGCCATCTATCTGATCTCACCGATCATCCCGGCCTGGATCAGCATGCTGCTGTGGGCGATGCTGCTGGTGGGCTCCGCGATCTTCCTGCATGCGCTCGATCCGCTGCCTGCCCATGCGTCCGGCTGGATGCGCTTGTGGAAAGGGCTGGGCGTTGTGCTGCTGATCGGCGGACTGTCGCTTATCCTCGGCATGCTGGCTGGCAGCCGCGACCTGCTGCAGCCGCTTGATGTATTCAAGGGCGGTTCAGGCGGCCAGGCCATCGCGGCCGAGCAGAAAACCCTGGTGTTCGAAAAGGTCAAGGATGTCGCAGCGCTCGATGCCCAACTGGCTGCGGCCAGGGCCGAGAGCCGGCCGGTCATGCTCGATTTCTATGCCGACTGGTGTGTGTCGTGCAAGGAGATGGAGCGGTTTACGTTCAGCGATCCCAAGGTGCAGGCGCGCCTGCAAAATGTGCTGCTGCTGAAAGCGGACGTTACCGCCAATACGGATGCCGACAAAGCGTTGTTGAAACGCTTCAGCCTGTTCGGCCCGCCCGGGCTGATCTTCTGGAATGCGGCCGGCGTGCAGTCGGGCTACAAGGTCATCGGCTTCGAGAAGCCGGACAAGTTTCTGGCGAGCCTCGACTCGGCGCTGGGTGGCAAGTAACGTCGTTCAGGCTTTACCGGGTTTGCCGCAGCACCGCGATGCTGTCCAGCAGCGGCGTGACGATGGGCGCGATCTTGCGCCGCATCAGTGAGCCGATGGCCGTGGTTTTGAGAAAGATCGGCCGCACGCTGCCGGCATCGACTGCGGCCAGTGCATCGAGTGCCGCGCAATCCGCTTCAAATTGCGGGGCCGCCGCCAATACGGCAGCACGTGCCGCACTGCGCGTGGCTTCATCGGCCGAACGCAAGGGCATGCACCATTGCGCCAGCGCGTCGAGGGTGTGGTTCACTACTTCCTGAACTTCCGGCCGGTCGAGGATGATTGCGGTGGTGGCGAGGTAGGTTTGTCCCTGTCCCGACAGCGCTTTTTCCAGCATCGCGCTATACGGATTGTCGGCCAGTCGGGGCACGCTGCCATGGTCCGGACGGGCATCACGCGGGGCGGGCAGGGTATCGGGCTGCAGTTCGAGAAAGGCGATGTAATACGAGTTGCGACCGCTGCCCCGCTTCCAGATCGACAGCTTCTCGGCGTCAGTCAGTACGCCGGAATACAACATGACCGCCACCGTATCGAGAATGGCGACATCGTCTTCGTGCAGAAAAGCCAGGTGCTCGAGCAGAAATTCGGCCAGCGTGCGGCCCATACTGCCCTGGCTCACCACGTCGCGCATCAGCATCAGGCGCGCGTTCTCGATGGTCGACATGCACCACCATGCATGGCGTGCCAGCTCGTCGGTGAGTGCGGGCGAGTGCACCACGGCAACCACGGCCTCCTCTTCGGCAATCAACAGCAGTTGTGCCAGATGCTGGGCCGAGAGGCCGGCCTGCGATTGCCGCGTCCAGCGTGTCAGATGAACCGGGTAGCCGCCGGGCGAGCCGAGCGCATGACCGGACAGCAGTTCGCGCACGCGCTTGAGGTAGCGATCGGAACGCTCGTTGGGCTTCAACGGCACGCTGGCTTCGCCCTGCGGCGTCAGCGCCCAGAGCGTCATGCTCGATTCGTCGATGCGAACGGCCTTGAGGTCGGTGTTGAACAGGACGTTGAGTCGCAGTTCGTCTTCCGGGGACAACTCGTCGTTCATAGCGTAGTGAAGATTTCGCGGGCGGCGGCAATGGTGGCATCGATGTCGGCGTCGGTGTGCGCGGCCGAGACGAAACCCGCTTCAAATGCCGACGGCGCAAGGTAGATCCCGCGATCCAGCATGGCGTGGAAGAAGCGGTTGAAGGTCTCCTTGTCGCACTGCATCACCTCGGCAAAACTGGTGGGAGGCGTCGCCGCAAAATACAGGCCGAACATGCCACCAACCGAATCCGCGCAAAAGGTGACTTCCGCGTCTTTCGCTTCCGACACCAGACCCTTGATCAGGCGCTGGGTGCGAGCGGCGAGGTCAGCATAGAAATTGGGTTCGCTGATGGCCGTGAGCGTGGCCAGACCCGCTGCGACCGCAACAGGATTGCCTGACAGCGTGCCGGCCTGATACACCGGGCCCAGGGGGGCGAGTTTGTCCATGATGTCTGCACGGCCGCCAAAGGCGCCGACCGGCATGCCGCCGCCGATCACCTTGCCGAGCGTGGTGAGGTCGGGGCGGATGCCGAGCAGCTTTTGCGCGCAACCGAGATCGACACGGAAGCCGGTCATCACTTCGTCAAAAATCAGCAGCGCACCGGAGGCGTCGCACAGGCGCCGCATGGCGGCCATGAATTCGGCCGTGGGTTTGACCAGATTCATGTTGCCGGCAAACGGCTCGACGATGATGCAGGCGATTTCGGCGCCGACTTCAGCAAAAGTACGCTCCAGTCCGGCGACATCGTTGTAGTCCAGCACCAGCGTCTGCGCGGCGGTTTCGGCCGGCACGCCAGCCGAGGTGGGATTGCCGAAGGTGAGCGCGCCGGAGCCGGCTTTCACCAGCAGAAAGTCGGCGTGGCCGTGGTAGCAGCCTTCGAACTTGATGATCTTGCTGCGACCGGTGAACCCACGCGCCAGGCGGATCGCGCTCATGGTGGCCTCGGTGCCGGATGATACCAGGCGGACTTTTTCGATGCTGGGCACCAATTTGGTGATCAGTTCGGCGATTTCCAGTTCGCCGGCCGACGGTGCGCCGAACGACAAGCCGCGCGCTGCGGCATCCTGCACCGCTTTCACCGTGCCGGGGTGGGCGTGGCCAAGGATGGCCGGCCCCCACGAGCCGACATAGTCGATGTATTCGCGGCCATCCGCATCCCATACACGCGAGCCCTGGGCATGATCAAAGAATATCGGTGTGCCGCCGACGCTCTTGAAGGCGCGGACGGGCGAATTGACGCCACCGGGAATGACTTTTTGCGATTGTTCAAACAGGGTTTCGTTGCGATTCATGATTCAAGTCTCATTATCCAAGTCTCATTGTTCGGATTCAGCTTCAAACAGGTGGTTCAGGTCGTGTGCGGCGGCGCGGACATCAGGGGCGTTGAACAGGGCCGACAGCACAGCCAGGCTGTCGGCTCCCGCATCCAGCAATTGCGGCGCATTGGCCAGAGTGATGCCACCGATGGCGACCACCGGCAGGTGGATGGCGGGTGTGGCGGCACGCAATAACACGACATCCGCCCGCGCGGCCGCCGGTTTGGTGGGCGAGGGGAAGAAACTGCCAAATGCGACGTAATCCGCGCCCGCGGCTTGTGCGGCCAGGGCCAGGTCAAGGCTTTGGTAACACGATGCGCCTATCAGCTTGTTTTTGCCGAGAATGATGCGCGCCTCGCGCAGGCTGCCATCGTCGCGCCCCAGGTGGACGCCATCGGCATCGCACAGATCGGCCAGTCGCAGGTCGTCGTTGATGATCAGCGGCACGCCAAACTGGTGGCACAGGGTGACGAGTTCGCTGGCCTGTTCATGACGGCGCGCAACATCGGCGGACTTGTCGCGGTATTGCACGGCAGCCACGCCGCCTAACAGGGCGGCTTCGATTTGCTCCAGCAAATGCCCGGTATCGGCCGTTTCGAAGGTGATGGCGTAAATGCCGCCCGGGAAATCAGACATGTCGGCAGTCAGGCATTGCCTTCTGTCTGCGCATCCTGCGCCCAGAAAAACCGCTCGGGTATGTATTGCCCCATGCCGGGCCGGAAGGCCGCCTTGAGCGTTTCGTAGGTGAAATTCTGCGCTTCGCGCACGGCACTCGGCACGTCATTGCCATACGCCAGGGTGGCGGCGATGGCCGAGGCCAGGGTGCAGCCGGAGCCGTGATAGCTGCCGGGCAGGCGATCCCAGGCGTCGGTTTGCACGTGGCCGTCGATGTTATAGAGGCTGTTCAGCACACGCGGGGTGGTTTCGTGGGTGCCGGTGACCAGCACGTACTCGCAGCCAAGATCGACCAGGTGCTTGGCGCAGGCAGCCAGGTCCATATCGTCCTCATCCGATTCGAACAGCACCAGACGGCGTGCCTCGTGGCTGTTCGGGGTGAGGATGCTGGTTTGCGGGATCAACAGGTCGCGCATTGCCGCGATCATGTCGTCGGTGGCGAGCTCGTCGCCGCGTCCGGAGGACAGCACCGGGTCGAGCACGACCGGGATATCGGGGTAGTCCGCGAGTATTTCGGCGATGACCGCAATGGATTCCGGGCTACCCAGCATGCCCAGCTTGAAGGCGGCTACGGGCACGTCTTCCAGCAGCATGCGTGCCTGGTCCATCACCCACTCGGAGTCGATCACCAGGATTTCGTCGATTCCGGCGGTGTCTTGTACCGTCAGCGCAGTGATGACCGACAGCGGATGGCAGCCCATGCTGGCCAGGGTGAGCAAATCGGCCTGCACCCCCGCGCCACCGGTCGGGTCGGACGCGGCAAAGCTGAGCACCAGCGGGGGCGAGAGTTTGGGGGTGAAAATTGGCGGCATGGTGTCACTGCTTTAGAATCAATGCACGATTTTAGCTGAATTCCCATCACACCTATGTCTGACACACGCGAATACAAAAGCTGGATGTGCCTGATTTGTGGCTGGATTTATCACGAAGAGACCGGTGCACCGGATGACGGCATCCCTCCGGGTACGCGCTGGGAAGATGTACCCATCAACTGGACGTGTCCTGATTGTGGCGCGCGCAAGGACGATTTCGAGATGGTTGTGTTTTAAGGTATTGGTTTTTTTACATTTAAGCGCTCAAGTATTGCCGGGTCACGGGCGTTAGAGCGTAGGCGGCATAACGGTGCATGTGTTTGTTCCCAGGAATATCGACCAACCCACCGGATGCTTTACCGTATCTTGTGGATGCGACCTGTGGCGTTGAATTACAGCTTTTAATAAGGAGAGAGTCATGATGGTGAAATGGATTTCAGCAATGGTCTTGCTTGTGTCTTCGACAAGCGTGTGGGCAGTTTCCCCCTATATCCAGGGCGATTCGGTGAGCGGGGGTAATGTTCAGGGCGCGGCGACAGCCGTCGAGACCAAGCTCAAGAATGGTGGTTTCAAGGTGGTCGGCACGTATTTCCCCAAGTCGTTGGCAGGCTATGGGGTGGTGGTTGCTACCGACGATGCCATGCTGGGTGAAGTTGGTTCTGTCGGGGGGCATGCCGTGCTGGGTGCAGCGATTCGCGTGGGCGTCAAAGCCGACGGCAGTGTGGCGTATACCAACCCGGACTACTGGTATCGCGCCTATTTCCGCAAGTCGTTCGACAAAAAAGAAGCGGCGGTCAAGGCCCTGCAGGCACGCTTGCAGGATGCGCTGGGCGCCGGCAAGGGACAGGGCGGCGACGAATCTGCGAGCGGCTTGACCAACTACCGCTACATGATCGGCATGGAGCGTCTGGACTCATATAAAAACAAAATGGCCGAATACGGCAGTTTCAACGAAGCAGTGAAAACCGTGCGTGACAACCTTGCCAAGGGTGCAGGCAAGACAAGCAAAATCTACGAAGTCGTGATGGCCGATCGCAAACTGGCTGTGTTTGGCGTGTCCATGAATGATACCGATAACAACGATGGCGAGTGGATCAAGCGCATCGACATGCAGGACAACATCGCGGGTCTGCCGTACGAAATTTATGTCATCGACAAGGAAGTGGGGGCGCCGCATGCGCGTTTCCGCATCGCACTGGCCTTCCCGGACGTGGGGATGGGGCAGTTCATGCGGATTTCAACGCTGCCCAATGCCATCATCGACACCATGAACCAGGTGGCTGGCGCAGACAAGAAGTCCAGCGGGGAAGCCTGGCAGTAAATCACTGCAGGTACCAGATTGGCAAAAAGGGCGCTGCTTGCAGTGCCCTTTTTGTTTGCCTGCTGCATCTGCACGGCATGCTGGCGCGATAAGTGCTAAAGAAGCCTGAAGCGGTGCCGTAATGTTTACCACACAGGGGACAGCTATGTGCTGTCTTCCCGACGGTCCTCGTGGAGATAACGTGTGGATAACGAAGCTTTGAAAGGCGTCAAGGTGATGGTCATCGATGACAGCAACACCATACGCCGGAGTGCGGAAATCTTTCTGAATCAGGCGGGTTGCGAAGTCATCCTGGCACAGGATGGTTTCGATGCGCTGGCCAAAATTACCGATCACGATCCGGATGTGGTGTTCGTCGACATCATGATGCCGCGACTGGATGGTTATCAAACCTGTTCGCTGATCAAGCGTAACGCCAAGTACCGCACCACCCCCGTCATCATGCTGTCGTCCAAGGACGGGCTGTTTGATCGTGCGCGTGGCCGCATGGTGGGGTCGGACGAATATCTGACCAAGCCTTTTACCAAGGACACACTTCTGACGGCTGTGCGCGAGCATGCTTGCGCAGGGGCTTGATTTTTTCTAGGAGCATAAATTATGGCTATCAGTCGTATTCTGGTTGTTGACGATTCCCCCACCGAGCGTTTTTTCCTGTCCGAGCTGCTGGTCAAGAACGGCTATCTGGTCAGCATGGCCGAGAGCGGCGAGGAAGCCGTGGCACAAGCCAAGCAGACGCTGCCCGACCTGATCGTGATGGATGTCGTGATGCCCGGGATGAACGGCTACCAGGCGACGCGCATGATCACCAAGGAAGAGGCGACCAAGCATATCCCCGTCATCATGTGTACCACCAAAGGCCAGGAAACGGACAAGGTATGGGGCATGCGTCAGGGCGCCAAGGCTTACCTGGTCAAGCCGGTGAAGCCGGAAGACCTGTTGTCGCAGATCAAGGCGCTGGGCTGAGCGAACCAATATGGCCAAGAAATTCAATCTGCGCGAATTTCAGACCACGCTTTCGCAGAAACTGCAGGCGGCGGCCAGTCGCGACAACACCGGATCCCGTTTGGGTTTCCGGGTGGGCGAAGTGAACTGGCTGGTGAGTCTTTCCGATACTGAAGAGGTGATTCCTGTGCCCCCGATCGTCAAGATGCCGGGTGCGCGACGCTGGTTTCGCGGGGTTGCCAACATTCGCGGCAATTTGTATGCGGTGAGCGATTTCGCCGACTTCATGGGGCAGGGCGTGACGCCCGAGCATGCAGACTGTCGTTTGCTGATTCCCCATCATGACTTTGGGGTGAATGCCGCACTGCTGGTGCGCGGCACCCTGGGTCTGAAAAACATCAACCGCTATCAGATGCGCAGCGAGCGTGGCACGCATCCGTGGATTGCCCGCCAGTACGCCGACGAGTCCGGCACCGACTGGTGTGATATGGACTTTGGCCAATTACTCGGCAACCCGGATTTCCTGATGGTAGAGGCGCAGCTTGGCAACTGATTGAGCGTTGAATACGAGGCGCGTTGCGCCGATTAATGAGAGGGATTGGAGCAATGAACATGGCAATTACGATGAATGGCCTCAAGGGGCTGGCAGGTCGAATGACCGAAAAGGTCACGGGCAAAAAGGGGGGCGAACACACCACCCTGATCATGCAAACCGTCCGCAAACTGGCGGATACGGAACCCGGCAAGGCCCCCCTCATCGGCCATCTCCCCGTCGAAAAACAGTATCTTTATGCGGGCGGCACGCTGATTGTCTCGCTGCTGCTGGCGGCAGGCTTCACTATCTATAGCCTGGTTCAACTGGATAACCGGACCAGTTATGAAACCAAATCAGGTGATTTGAAGGTGCTGTCGCAGCGCTTGCCGCTTACCGCCCAGCAATCCGTGCTGGGCAATGCGGTCGCGTTCAAGAAGCTGGCCGAAGGCAAGGCCACGTTCGAAAAAACGTTGATGGGTCTGATTGAAGGCGATAGCGAGGTTCCTGCTTCGGGCGGCGCGGCGCGTGACACGCTGGGGAAGATCAGCGAGCACTGGAAGAAATTCAATCCGCAGGTCAACCAGATTCTGTCGCAGCAAAAGAACCTGGTGGCGCTGAACAACAGCGTTAAAAACATTAATGCACTGTCGATCGATTTGCAGGAGGTGGCCGAGCAACTCGCCAGCCAGCTTGCCGATGCCGGCGCCAGTGTGCGTGAAGTATCGCGCGCCAACCACCTGGTGATGCTGAGCCAGCGACTGCCGAAGAACGCCAACTTGCTGCTGTCTTCCGACCTGATTGACCCGGCGGTGGTGCTGCAACTGGAAAAGGATACGACCTCATTCCGCGATACGGTGCAGGCGCTGTTCGAAGGTGCGGCCAGCCGGCAGGAAGAAAGCATGCTGACGCTGGAAGATCTGGGTACGAACATGGGCGACATGGTGGAAGCGGTGGGTGCGGTGCTGGCCAATACGCAGCCGTTGCTGCAGTCGAAAATGGCGGCCAACAATCTGTTCGCAGGCAGTGATGGCCTGCTGGAAGACACGGCCAAGCTATCCCAGGACTATCGGTCGTCAGGAGGCATGGGCTTATTGTTCACTGCATTGTTTGCGGTTCTGGCTCTGGGCTCTCTGGTGATGCTGGGGATAGTCAATATTAACGAGACCAAATCACGGGCGCGCAAGAGTGAAGAGGAAAACAGTCGCAACCAGGAGGCCATTCTGCGCCTGATGGACGAATTGGGTGAATTGGCTGAGGGCAACCTCACCATCAACGCCAGCGTGACGGAAGACATCACGGGCGCGGTGGCAGACTCGATCAACTATACGGTGGAAGAGTTGCGGTCCCTGGTACGCGGCATTAACAACGCTACGGAACAGATGGATCAGGCCGCCAGTCAGGCCGGTCAGGTGTCCGAGTCGCTGCAACAAGCCTCGCGTCGCCAGACGGAAGAAATTGAAGAAACTTCAGCTGCAGTGGTGAATCTGGCGCAATCGGTGCAACAGGTGTCGGGTAACGCCGCCGAGTCCGCCCGGGTGGCCGAACAATCCCTGGCTGCTGCCGAAAAAGGCCAGCAGGCTGTGGCGAACGCCATTGCCAGCATGAACGGCCTGCGCGAACAGATTCAGGAAACATCGAAGCGAATCAAGCGCCTCGGTGAATCGTCGCAGGAAATTGGCGAAATTGTGGAACTGATTTCAGACATTACCGAGCAGACCAACGTGCTGGCGCTGAACGCCGCCATTCAGGCAGCGTCGGCCGGTGAAGCCGGACGAGGTTTCTCGGTGGTTGCGGAAGAGGTGCAGCGGCTGGCTGAACGTTCGGCCGATGCAACCAAGCAGATCGCGGCGATTGTGAAAACGATTCAATCGGATACGCACGATACGGTGGCGGCGATGGAGGTCTCGACCCAGGGTGTGGTCGAAGGCGCCAAGCTGTCCGATGCTGCGGGCCAGACGCTGGCCGAGATCGGCGACGTGTCGAAAACACTGGCCGGACTGATTGCCGACATTTCTTCGGCCACGCAAAGCCAGGCGGAATCGACGGCAAAAGTCGCCGAGACCATGCAGGACATCAAGTCCATTTCGGCCCAGACCAGCAGCGGCACGCAACAAACGGCCGACTCGATTGGCGGCATGAAACAGCTGGCACAAGACCTCAAGAACTCGGTTTCGGGCTTCAAGCTCAATTGACCCGTTTGAACGCAACGTAAAGCGAACAGCCGCATACGGCACCGCAACCAACGTCAGGAACAATAGACATGAGCGCCTTACACGATTACGACACTGGCCCGCTGAACTGGGTGCGCGGCGACATCGATGCCGCCCTGCAAGCCGCCTTGGGGCGCGTGCAGGCATTTAGTGTCGATGCTGATCTGACCAATGCCCTGCGCCTGGCACACGACGATGCGCACCAGGCAACCGGCGCATTGCGCATGGTCGGGCTGGAAGGTGCTGCAACCCTGTCCGCCACGCTGGAATCCAGCCTCGACGACATCAACGAGAGCCGGGTGCAAGCGAACGACGAAATATTGCGCGCCTTGCGTAATGCCATTGAGGGCCTGCAGCGCTGGGTCAAGGATCTGGCTGATGGGCGAGGCAGTGGTGAACTGGCGCTGTTCCCTCTGTACAAACGCCTGCGTGAACTGCAAGGCGCCGAGCGGGTGTTTGAGGGCGAGCTGTTTTTCCCGGATCTGCGTTCGCGGGCGCAAGGGAAAGCCGTCAACAATGGCATGACGCAAGAAGCCCTGGCAGCTGAAGTCAAAAAGAATCGCGCTCAGTTTCAGCGTGGCTTGTTGGCCTTCCTGCGCAATGTCGAAGCAGAACAGGGATTGACGCGCATGCGTGATGCGCTGGCTGCAATCGAGCGGATTGCGCCTTCGCAAGCTTCCCAAACATTCTGGTGGGCCTGTGTCGGCTTTGTCGACAGTCTGATTGCGCGTGGGGTTGAGGCTGATTTCCATGTGAAGCAGTTGCTTGCTCGCGTGGATCTGCAAATGCGCCGCCTGATGGAAGGTTCGCCGCAGGTGGCCGAGCGCCTGATGCGCGATGCACTGTTCTTTGTGGCCAAAAGCCAGCCGTCGGATGGCCGCGGCGCAGAAGTGCGTTCGACCTTCGGTCTGGATCGTTATCTTCCCGGACGCGGCCTGCTGGATCCTGAATCGCTGGCGCGGATGCGCCCGGTGCTGGACGCGCTGCAATCCGGTTTGAAGGCTGCCCGTGATAACTGGCATGCGTTTGTGGAAGGCAGTGCCGAACAACTGGAGCAGTTTCATATCCAGCTGGAGCGCATGCACCCGCAGGCTCAATCACTCGGCGAGAGTCACCTCAAACCGTTGCTGGATGAACTGGCGAGCGCAGCAAATTTTGCTGCCAGGAATGAAGGCGACATGCGTGACCAGGTGAACCTGGAGGTCGCTTCCGCATTGTTGTTCATGCAGAATGCCATCGACCAGGAAGATGTGCTGCATACCGATTTTTCCGACCATGCAGACAGCCAGAGCGAACGTCTGCGCGCCCTGGTCGAAGGTCGTGAATTGCCTGCCAGCGTGATGGAAGCCACCAGTCAGCGTGAAGCTGAGCGCGACATGCTGGTGCACCTGGCCCAGGAAGTGGGACAAAACCTTAAGCAGATGGAAGAAGCGCTGGATGCCTTCTTCCGCGATGAGACCGAGCGTGAGGCGCTGGCTGGCTTGCCCGCATTGGCTCAGCAGGCGCAGGGTGCACTCACCATGCTGGAACTGCCGGATGCCGCAAGTTTGCTGGCAGCGGCAACGGCTGCCGTGGAGTCCTATGCGAGCGAAGGACATCCGGATGAGGCGACCCAGCAACGTCTGGCGGATGCCTTCTCCAGTCTGGGGCTGTATATCGAGTCCTACTGCGCCGGCCGTTCTGATGCGGGCCGGATCCTGCGCCCCGTTCTGATCGAGTTCGGCGTGATTGATGCCGATACCTTAGGCGGCAGCATGCTGGACGATTCGATCGAGTCCGGTCTGCCTGCGCGCAAGGATGAGGTGGTGTCGGCTTATCTGGGTTGGCGCGACGTGCCCGACGACGGCACAAAAAAAAAATTTCTTGATGCACTAACCGAGCTGGGTCGCGATGCTGAACTGATCGACGACGATATCCTCAAGCGGCAAACGCGAGCTGCACTTGACCTGAGCCGTGATGCCGTTGAGGCGCCAGTACACCTGGATGCAGCCATTGCCACACTCTGTGGCCAAACCGTTCCCGAGCGAGCGGTTATTGAATCTCCACTAAATCTGGACTCGTTGGAGCAAGTGGGTGGCGAGGACGGGATTCCACTTGCCACTGACGAAAACCTTGAGACGACAGATGAAGTTGATGCTTCGTCCGCCGAACGGGCCGAAACAGATCACATTGATATCAACGAGACCGTTGAAGAAATTCAGCCGGCCCCGGCAATTGAGTTTGGTGCTATCGAACCAGAACCCGCTACTGAAGCAGTTACGCCGGCAACCGAGGCAGCTGCGGACGCATCGAATGAGTCTTTGTTGCTGTCCATGATCCCTGAGGGGGTCGAACAGGAATTGCTGGAGATTTTCCTGGAGGAGGCCAATGAAGTGCTGGTCACCATGGGTGAGGCATGTGATGTCTGCCAAAACCACCCGGACGATCTTGACTCACAGACGGTTATTCGTCGCGGCTTCCATACGCTGAAAGGCAGTGGTCGCATGGTCGGCCTGGAGCAACTGGGTGAAACCGCGTGGTGCCTGGAACAATTGATGAATGGCTGGCTGGCCGACAAGAAACCCGCCAGCCGTGATCTGTTGCGCTTGATTGAACGTTCCCGTGGTGTGTTCCAGGATTGGGTTGATGCGCTGCAAGGCAATCAGCCAGTGGGATTGCCTGTGCAGGCCCTGCTTGATGCTGTTGAGCGCGTATCCCAGGGACATCCGCTGGATGTCGCACCGTCACCCGAAGTGGAAATTGAAGCACCCGCGCAAGACATCAGCACACCCGAGGCTGCTTCTGTCAGCGTGGAAATGGATGCCGGCATGCCGGCTGATGCGGTAGCGCCTGAGCAGGAAGTTGAAGCGATCGCTGAAGCTGAAGATACGCCTTCAGTAGCAGAGAATGTTTCAATTGAGGCGGACGTTGGGCCTGCTGCCACCGAAGTGGAAGCCAAAGTTGAATGGGCACATGCGCCGGTAGACGAGCCAGTCGCTGAATTTGATGAATCCCATGATGCCGAACCACTGGAATTCAGTGTCGCCGACGAAGTGGCTGAATCCGCGCCGTTGGCTGACGCATCTGAATTTGCTGAAGCTGAAATGACCCGGGTGGAAGCGCTTGTCCAGCCTGATGAACCGGCGGCTGTCATGGATGCGCCCGTACTCGATGTGGGGGCAATCATCGAATATGCGGAAGCCGGCGAGTCGATCCAGCAGCCGTTGCCACCTGACGAAGT